>NZ_JAYWVC010000004.1:0-129423 GCF_036281785.1 Streptomyces chiangmaiensis
CCGCCGACGTCACCCCCGACCCGGAGCCCGAGCCGGCGGCCACCCCCGAGGCCGAACGGGACGTGGCCGAGCCCGTGGCCGCTCGGGCCGGCGAACCGACCGCCGCCGAACCCGCCGTCACGCTCGCCGGCCTCACGTCGCGCGCACCGGGTCTGACCTCCGCCTACGAGGCCGCGGCCACCGCCCTCGAGAAGCACGGCCTCACCGGCACCCGGGCCAGGGTCTACCTCGTACTGGACCGCTCCGCCTCCATGCGCCCGTACTACAAGGACGGCTCCGCCCAGGCCCTCGGCGAGCAGGCCCTCGCGCTTGCCGCCCATCTGGACCCCGAGGCCAGGGTCCACGTGGTGTTCTTCTCCACAGAACTGGACGGCACGGGCGAACTGTCCCTCACCGACCACGAGAACAAGATCGACGAGCTCCACGCGGGCCTCGGCCGCATGGGCCGTACCAGCTACCACGTGGCCGTGGAGGCGGTGCTCGCCCACCACGAGAAGTCGGACCCGGGCCTGCCCGGCCTGGTGGTCTTCCAGACGGACGGCGCCCCGGACGCGAAGACCCCAGCCACCCGGTCCCTCACGGACGCCGCGCAGAAGCACCCCGCCGTCTTCTTCTCCTTCGTCGCCTTCGGTGACCCCGAGAACAAGGCCTTCGACTACCTGCGCAAGCTCAAGTCGGACAACACCTCGGCCTTCCTGGCCGGCGAGACCCCGCTCGAGCTGACGGACTCGGAGGTCTACGAGGGCATCCTGGCGTCCTGGCGCCCGTGATCCGGGCCCGCCCGGCAGGCCACACCGCGGCCGCCCCTTCCCACGAATCAAAACGGGAAGCGGGCGGCCCACCCATGTCGGCTACGATTTCAAGGTTCGTAGACGATGCAGACGACCCGAAAACGGACGCACCGTCACCCCACGTAGCGACTTGGGAGCAGCCCGCGATGGCTCGACACCTCATCACCAGCGCCCTTCCGTACATCAACGGGATCAAGCACCTGGGCAACATGGTGGGGTCCATGCTCCCGGCGGACGTGTACTCCCGGTACCTCCGCCAGCGCGGCCACGACGTCCTGTACATCTGCGCGACGGACGAGCACGGCACCCCCGCCGAGCTGGCGGCGAAGGAGCTGGGACTTCCGGTCGACGAGTTCTGCGCCCAGGCCCACGACGCGCAGAAGGCCGTGTACGACGGCTTCAACCTGGCCTTCGACTACTTCGGGCGCAGCTCCTCCCCGCAGAACCGGGACATCACGCAGGAGATCGCCCGCGAGCTCAAGTCGAACGGGTTCATCGAGGAGCGGGCCATCCGCCAGGTGTACTCGATTACCGACGGCCGCTTCCTGCCCGACCGGTACATCATCGGCACCTGCCCGCACTGCGGCTACGACAAGGCGCGCGGCGATCAGTGCGAGAACTGCACCCGCGTCCTGGACCCGACGGACCTGATCGACCCGCGCTCGGCGATCAGCGGCAGCAGCGACCTCGAGGTCCGCGAGACCAAGCACCTCTTCCTCCTCCAGTCCGCGCTCGCCGGCGAGGTCGAGGCATGGGTCGACGAGCGCGCCGACGACTGGCCGGTGCTGGCCTCCTCGATCGCCCGCAAGTGGCTCACCGAGGGTCTGCACGACCGGGCGATCACCCGTGACCTGGACTGGGGCGTCCCGGTGCCGGCCGACGCCTGGCCGGACCTGGCCGCCGAGGGCAAGGTCTTCTACGTCTGGTTCGACGCCCCGATCGAGTACATCGGCGCGACGAAGGAGTGGGCGGACCGGGACCCGGAGAACCGGGACTGGCGCTCGTGGTGGTGGGAGTCGGACGCGGACGTCCACTACACGCAGTTCATGGGCAAGGACAACGTGCCCTTCCACAGCGTGATGTTCCCGGCGACCCTGCTGGGCACCCGCTCGCCGTGGAAGAAGGTCGACGTCATCAAGGCCTTCAACTGGCTGAACTACTACGGCGGCAAGTTCTCCACGTCGCAGAAGCGCGGTGTCTTCACGCATGACGCGCTGGAGATCCTCCCGGCCGACTACTGGCGCTACTTCATGATGGCGAACGCGCCGGAGTCCGACGACTCGTCCTTCACCTGGGAGCACTTCACGGCCACGGTGAACAAGGACCTGGCGGACACACTGGGCAACTTCGTCAACCGGGTCCTGTCCTTCTCCCGCAAGCGCTTCGGCGACGCGGTGCCGGAGGGCGGCGAGCCGGGCGAGGCGGAGGCGAGGCTCGGTGCGGAGATCGCACGCCTGCTCGCCGAGTACGAGGAGCACATGGAGGCCATCCAGTTCCGCAAGGCGGCGGCCTCGCTGCGCGCCCTGTGGTCGGCCGGCAACTCCTACCTCGAGGAGAAGGCCCCCTGGCTGGAGATCAAGACGAACAAGGAGGGCGCGGCCCTCACCCTCCGCACGGCGATGAACCTGATCCACCTCTACGCCGTCGTCTCGGAACCGTTCATCCCGACGTCCTCGGCGGCCATGCGCGGCGCCTTCGACCTGACGGACGACACGGCGGCCTGGGTCACACAGGAGGAGGCCACATCCCTCACCGCCGTCGCCCCGGGCACGCCGTTCACCGTCCCACCGGTCCTCTTCGCCAAGCTCACGGAGGAGGACCTGGAGAACTACAAGGCACGCTTCGGCGGCGAGACCGAGTAGGACCGCGGAACGCGGGACGGTACGACCTCAGGGGCCCGGGAAGCCGCACGCTTCCCGGGCCCTTCCGTCCGGCCACCGGCCGGTCTACCTCGATCAGGGCGGTTCCGTCCGGGGACCCGAGCGGAGGTTGATGCCGGGTCGTTCGGCGGGCGGACGCGGATCACGACGGGTCGGGGGGCAAGGCCCTGTCACGACGTCGTGTTCGCGGAAAAGACGGACGGGCCCGGAACCCCTCTTCGGGGTTCCGGGCCCGCTCTCGTGCAGCGCCCTTACTTCGGCTGCGGCTTGCGAATGGACAGGTGCAGCTCGCGCAGCCGTGCCTCGTCCAGCTCCGTCGGTGCGCCCATCATCAGGTCCAGGGCGTTTCCGTTGAGCGGGAAGGCGATCGTCTCGCGGATGTTGGGCTCGTCGGCCAGCAGCATGACGATGCGGTCCACACCCGGCGCGATGCCGCCGTGCGGCGGGGCGCCGAAGCGGAAGGCACGCAGCATGCCCGCGAACTTCTCCTCGACGGTCTCACGGTCGTAGCCCGCGATCTCGAAGGCCTTGAGCATGATCTCCGGCTCGTGGTTCCGGATGGCGCCGGAGGACAGCTCGACACCGTTGCAGACGATGTCGTACTGCCAGCCCAGGATGTCCAGCGGGTCCTGGGTCTGAAGGGCTTCCAGACCGCCCTGCGGCATCGAGAACGGGTTGTGCGAGAAGTCGATCGCGCCGGTCTCCTCGTCCTTCTCGTACATCGGGAAGTCGACGATCCAGCAGAAGCGGAAGACGCCCTCCTCGAAGTGGCCGGCGCGCTTGGCGGCCTCCACCCGCACGGCACCCATGATCTTGGAGACCTCGTCGAACTCGCCCGCGCCGAAGAAGACGGCATGGCCGGCCTCCAGGCCGAGGCGCTCGGTGAGGACCTTGACGTTCTCCTCGGTGAGGAACTTGGCGATCGGGCCCGCCAGTGAGCCGTCCTCGGTGACACGCACCCAGGCCAGTCCCTTGGCACCCAGCGAGACGGCGTACTCACCGAGCTGGTCGAAGAACTTCCGCGGCTGGTCCTGTACGGCCGGCACCGGCAGCGCGCGCACGTGCTTGCCCGCGAAGGCCTTGAACTCCGAGCCCTCGAAGACATCGGTGATGTCCACCAGCTCCAGCTTGGCGCGCAGGTCCGGCTTGTCGGAGCCGTACTTCAGCATCGCCTCGCGGAACGGGATCCGCGGGAAGGGGGAGGTGACGTGACGGCCACCGCCGAACTCCTCGAAGATCTCCGTCATGAGCTTCTCGATCGGCTGGAAGACGTCCTCCTGCTCGACGAAGCTCATCTCGACGTCGAGCTGGTAGAACTCGCCCGGCGAGCGGTCCGCGCGGGCATCCTCGTCACGGAAGCAGGGCGCGATCTGGAAGTAGCGGTCGAACCCGGAGATCATCAGCAGCTGCTTGAACTGCTGCGGAGCCTGCGGCAGCGCGTAGAACTTGCCCGGATGCAGACGGGAGGGGACGACGAAGTCGCGGGCACCCTCCGGAGAGGTGGCGCTGAGGATCGGGGTCGCCATCTCGTTGAAGCCCATCGCTGCCATCTTGTGGCGGATGGCCGAGATCACGGACGTGCGCAGCAGGATGTTGCGGTGCATGCGCTCGCGGCGCAGGTCCAGGAAGCGGTACTCCAGGCGCCGCTCCTCGTTCACCCCGTCCTCGGTGTTGATCGTGAAGGGAAGCGGGGCGGCCTCGCCCAGCACCTCCACCTCGCCGACCTCGATCTCGACCTCGCCGGTCGGCAGGTCGGGGTTCACGTTCTCCGCGCCGCGGGAGACGACAAGGCCGTCGACGCGGACGACCGTCTCCTTGGAGAGCTTGTCGAGCGCCTCGTAGGCGGGCGTGCCGGGGCGTGCGACGAGCTGCGTGATGCCGTAGTGGTCGCGCAGATCGATGAAGAGGATGCCGCCCAGGTCGCGCCGATTGTGCAGCCAGCCGCTCAGCCGGACGTCGCTGCCGACGTCAGAGGCGCGGAGCTCGCCGCAGGTGTGGGACCTGTACCGATGCATCGTCGTTCATCCAGTCTTCGCGGATCGGGGTCTTTCCGGGGTCGCGCCCCGGCGCCTCCGGGCGGTCACGGCCCGGACCTACCAAGGGTACCGGCCGCCCCAAGATCGCCTCCCCCACATAACGCACAGGCGCGCGCCGATCATGGGCGCGGACGCCTCCGGTGGGGCTGCGAGATCGCTCCGGGGCCCTACAGGATGTCCTTTTTCTCACGTTCGGTGGCACCTTTCGATCAGCTCTTCTTACAGTGGGGCAATGCGCACTGGTGAGCCCCTGCCCGCCGTGGGGGACGTCCTGGCCGATCTCGCGACCGGTCTGTGGCGCTACGACGCCGCCGCAGGACTCGTCACTCTGGACGCCGAGGCCGCACGGCTGGTCGGGCTGCCCGCGCGGGCGACGACGCTCTCCCAGGCCGGGATGCGCGCCCGCTTCCACCCCGTCGACTGGAACGAGGTCGACGGGGTCGTCCAGCTCGCCCTGGCCGAAGGCACCATCGCCGAGGTGCGGATGCGGATCATGGACGGGCACGGGCGCGTCGTCCGCACCGTCCGCAGCCGGTCCAAGCCGTCGATCGACCCGCGGACCGGCGAATACGAGCTGGTCGGCACCCTCCAGGAGGTCACCGATCCCTCCCCGTACGCCGCCCGCTCCCCCATCACCGGCGACTGGCGCCGCTCACGCGAGGCGTTCCTGCTGGACGCGGGGCGTGCCCTCGCCGAGGCCCGGTCCACACAGGAGGTGCTGCGGGTGGCGGCGGGGCTGGCGATGCCCGGCTTCTCCCCGGACGGGCTCGCGGTCTTCGGGGCCGACGGCGACCGGCTGATCGTCATAGGGCACCACGGGCACAAGGCAGGGGACGAGGAACCCTTCACACAGATGTCGCTCGACACGGACTACCCGGCCGCCGAGGTCGTCCGCACCGGGCGCGCCGTCTATCTGTCCTCGCCCGAGGAGTACCGGGCCCGCTACCCCGTCTCCTGGCCGCTCGCCGCGCACTTCGGCCGCCGGTCCTGGGCCTTCCTGCCGCTGACCGTGGCGGGCCGCACGATGGGCGCGTGGATGGCGGCCTTCAAGTACCCGGTGACCTTCGCGCCCGACGAGCGCTCGGTACTCACCACGGTCGCCCGGATGCTCGCCCAGGCCCTGACCCGCGCGGGCGCCGCCGAGACGGAGCGGGAGCTGACGGACGGGCTGCAGCGCTCGATGCTGCCCACACTGGGCCCGGCGATACCGGGGATGACCGTGGCCGCGCGCTATGTGCCCACCGGCGGCGGGCTCCAGGTGGGCGGCGACTGGTACGACATGATCCAGCTGCCTGGGGGCACCTCCCGGACGGAGTCCGGGGGAGGCCGGTTCGCGCTCACCATCGGCGACGTCCAGGGCCATGACGTGCGCGCCGCGGGCCTCATGGGCCAGCTGCGGATAGCGCTGCACGCCTATGCCTCCGAGGGCCATCGCCCGGACGCCGTCCTCTCGCGCGCCTCGCGGTTCCTGCACGGAATGACGTACGGCGAGGACGGCGCCGACCTGCGCTTCGCGACCTGTCTCTACGTCGAGGTGGACCCGGCGACCGGAACGCTGGAGATCGCCCGCGCCGGCCACCCCGACCCCGCGATCCGCACCACCGACCGGACGGTGCTGATGCGGCCGACCGCGGGCGGGCTGCCGCTCGGCATCGACCCGGACGCGGACTACCCGACCACCCGGCTCGTCCTGGAGCCCGGCGAGACCATGCTTCTCTGCACGGACGGGCTGATCGAGACCGGCGGACACGATCTGGACACCGGCTGGCGGCGGATCCGGCGGATCCTGGAGGAACACGACGGCGACATGGAGGAGCTGGCCGACGCTCTGGTCCAGGCCGTGCACGGGCCCTGCTCGCACCACGCCACCGGGCCGCTGACCGACCGGCGCGAGGACGACATAGCCGTGGTGCTGCTGTGCCGGGGCGGCTACGGGAGCAGCTGCACCACCGTGGCGGGTGGACGGCATGTCGTGCGCCGCACGATGCTGACGGTCGCGCAGGCCGAGCCGGAGCGGGTCGCGGTTGTCCGGCAGCAGGTGCGCGAGCTGCTGCACGACTGGTCCTGCGAGGACCAGGTCAACTCGGCCGTCCTCCTGGTCTCCGAGGTGCTCACGAACGTCCTCGTGCACACCGACACGGACGCGCTCCTCGTCGCGGAGGTCCTCAGCGACGCGGACGGCCTGGACAGCGTGGACGGCAGGGGGGGACGTCTGGTGCGTGTGGAGGTCACGGACGGCGGCGACGACCTTCCGCACAAGCGTGACCCCGGCGAACTCGCCTCCTCAGGGCGCGGCCTGGTCCTCATCGAACTGCTCGCCGACGCCTGGGGGGTGGATCCGCAGGGCGAGGGCAAGAGCACCTGGTTCGAACTGCACGAGGAGCCGGCGAAGGAGGACGTGGAGGCTCAGGACCCGTCGCTTCGGTGACAGGGCCCTCGGCCACGCCTTCGGCGGTCCTCACCGCCCACCCTCGGGTTCCGGCGGACGTGTTTGTGCCGCCTCCCCGTCCCCGTAGCGCGTCCTCAGCTCGTGGGCGACACCGAACGCCGCCGCCGTCAGCGGCACGGCCAGCAGCATCCCCAGGATCCCGGCGACCGACGCGCCCGCGGTGATCGCCAGCAGCACCGCCGCGGGATGCATCTGCACGGTCCGGCTCTGGATCACCGGCTGGAGCACGTGCCCCTCCAGCAGCTGCACGGCGACGACCACGCCGAGCGCCCACAGCGCGATGACGAACCCGCGGTCGGCGAGGGCGACCAGGATCGCGACCGCCCCGGAGAGGAAGGCTCCGAGGTAGGGGATGTACGCGCCGACGAAGACGAGCGCACCGAGCCCGACCGCGCCCGGGACGCGCAGGACCAGCAGCCCCACGGTGATGCAGATCGCGTCGATGAGCGCGATGATCGTGGTCCCGCGCATGAATCCCTCGACCGCCTCGAAGGCGCGCCGCGCCATGACCTCGACGGTGTCGGCGGCACCACGCGGGACGAGCGAGCGCAACAGGCCTGCGACCCGGTGGGAGTCGCGCAGGAAGAAGAAGACGAGCAGCAGGGCCAGGACGGCCATGGCGATGGTCTCGCCGACGACGCTGACCCCGCTGATGACATTGGAGGCGGCGGTCCCGCCGAACTTGGTCAGCAGCTCCTTGGAATGGGACACCACATCGTCCAGTGACGTCCCGGCGGCCCCGAAGAACCGCGTGAGCGACTTCGCTGCGCGTCTGAGCGAGTCGATGATCTGGTCGCCGCTGTCCATGAGCGCGGCGACGACGACGTACACGGCCCCGCCCACCACGGCCATCACGGCCAGACACGTGATCACGGCGGCGAGCGACCGCTGCACGCCGACCTGCACGAGCCGCCGGTACAGCGGCCCGAGGAGCGCGGTCCCCAGCAGCGCCAGCAGCACGGGGACGACAGCGGTGCGGAACACCGCGCACAGCCGGATCCCCACCCAGCCGACCCCCGCGACCAGCAGGATGACGACGCACCAGGCGGCGAGCCGGCGTACGGGGTCGGGAAGGAGCTGCACCTTCCCAGACCAGCACGCCAGGGGCGGGCTGTCCTGTGCGGACGGCCCGCCCGGGTGACGCGGCGTCAGACTCGGTCGGCCATGCGGCCGCTGGTCACGAGCCCTGCGGACCGCTTGCGGTCATCCCGTGCACCGCCGGGATGGTGCCGAGGCGGCCCTTCTGGAAGTCCTCGAAGGCCTCCTGGAGCTCTTCGCGGGTGTTCATCACGAACGGACCGTAGTGGGCCATCGGCTCACGGATCGGCTGCCCGCCCAGCAGGAGGACTTCCAGGTCCGGCGTGTTGGAGTCCTGCTTCTCGTCCGCGCGGACGGTCAGCGAGGAGCCCGCGCCGAACACAGCGGTCTGGCCGAGGTGGATCGGCCGCCGCTCCGTGCCCACGCTGCCGCGACCGGCCAGGACGTACGCGAGACCGTTGAAGTCCTCGCGCCAGGGCAGGGTGATCTCCGCGCCCGGCGCCACGGTCGCGTGGACCAGGGTGATCGGCGTGTGCGTGATGCCCGGGCCCTTGTGGCCGTCCAGCTCACCGGCGATGACGCGCAGCAGTGCGCCTCCGTCGGGGGTCGTCAGCAGCTGCACCTGGCCACCGCGGATGTCCTGGTAGCGCGGGGCCATCATCTTGTCCTTGGCGGGCAGGTTGACCCAGAGCTGGATGCCGTGGAACAGACCGCCGGACACGACCAGCGACTCCGGTGGGGCCTCGATGTGCAGCAGGCCCGAACCGGCGGTCATCCACTGGGTGTCGCCGTTGGTGATGGTGCCGCCACCGCCTTGGGAGTCCTGGTGGTCGAAGATGCCATCGATGATGTACGTGACCGTTTCGAAGCCACGGTGTGGGTGCCACGGGGTGCCCTTGGGCTCGCCCGGCGCGTACTCCACCTCGCCCATCTGGTCCATCATGATGAACGGGTCGAGGTGGCGGTAGTGGATCCCGGCGAACGCGCGACGGACCGGGAAGCCCTCGCCCTCGAAGCCGCTGGGTGCGGTCGTGACACCGAGCACGGGTCGGGCCACCGCGTCGGCCGGAGCGACCACACGGGGCAGGGTCAGCGGGTTTTCGACGGTCACTGCAGGCATGTCGGTACCTCCTTGTGCTCTCACTTTAGTTGATGGTTGAACTTTCTGCCACCCGGAACGCGAAAAGCCCGAAGGGCATTCCCTCCGGGCTCCTGTCACCGTGTCGGCTGCGTCACTTGCTCACGTACAGGTACTTCCAGGCCCCGTACATCGTGGAGTTCACGGTGTCACCGGACGATCCGTAGACGTACACCGCCCGCATCCGCGCCCCCCCGGGCATCTCCAGGCAACCCCCCTACTTCTCGCTCGTGCCGACCGGGAAGTACTCGGAGCCGGCCGAGTGCCACCTGCCGTTGCAGTGGCCCTGCAGGTGCGGGAGACCTCGCCCTTGCCGGATGCCGTGACCGCCATGTGCGCCGTCACCCGCGTGGCCGACCTTGCACCTGACCGTGCCGCCGGCCGGCGGGGTGGTGTCCGTGAAGGGTTCATCGTCGGCTCGGTGAGCGACTTGAGGCTGTGGCCGCCGGCGCGGAAACGGCGACCTGTCATCTGCGCGAAACCGGCCTCTAGCCGTACATCCGACGCATCGCGAACTCCACCATCTGCTCGACCGCCTTCGCGTCGAAGACCATCCGGTGCTCACCCTCCATGTCGAGGACGAACCCGTATCCGGTCGGCAGCAGATCGATCACCTCGGACCCGGTGATCACGAAGTACTTGGACTCCTTGCCGGCGTACCGGCGCAGCTCCTTCAGCGAGGTGAACATGGGGATCACGGGCTGCTGGGTGTTGTGCAGCGCCAGGAACCCCGGGTTGTCGCCGCGCGGGCAGTACACCTTGGACGTGGCGAAGATCTGCTGGAAGTCCTCGGCCGACACCGACCCGGTGGTGAAGGCCCGGACCGCGTCCGCGAGCGACGGCGGTGACGGCTCGGGGTAGAGCGGCGGCTGCTGGCCGTATCCGCCGGGCATCTGCCCGCCCGGCATCTGCTGCCCGGGCATCTGCTGCTGCGGCGGGGCGTACTGCTGCTGCGCGCCCGCGTTCTGGTAGCCGTACATGCCCCAAAGAGTAGTGGGCCACATCAGAGCCATGAGGGGTTGATTCTTATTACCGACGGGTAGCATCATCGGTGCTACTAGTTGGTACGTGAACCAGATGCGAGGAGACAGTGCCTCGCCGATCCCTCTACGGAGCCGTCGCCATGGGGCACTACAAGTCGAATCTCCGCGACATCGAGTTCAACCTCTTCGAGGTGCTCGGGCGCGACAAGCTGTACGGCACCGGCCCGTTCGCGGAGATGGACTCGGACACCGCCAAGAGCATTCTCGGGGAGCTCACCCGCCTGTCGGAGAACGAGCTGGCGGAGTCCTTCGCCGACGCCGACCGCAACCCGCCCGTCTTCGACCCCGAGACGAACACCGCGCCCGTCCCGGCGTCCTTCAAGAAGAGCTACAAGGCCTTCATGGACTCCGAGTACTGGCGCCTCGGACTGCCCGAGGAGATCGGCGGCACCACCGCCCCGCCATCCCTGATCTGGGCGTATGCGGAGCTGGTCCTCGGCTCGAACCCGGCGATCTGGATGTACTCCTCCGGCCCGGCGTTCGCCCGCATCCTCTTCGAGGAGGGCACCGAGGCCCAGAAGAAGATCGCGCAGATAGCCGTCGAGAAGACCTGGGGCTCCACCATGGTGCTCACCGAGCCGGACGCCGGTTCGGACGTGGGCGCCGGCCGTACCAGGGCCGTCCAGCAGGAGGACGGCTCCTGGCACATCGAGGGCGTGAAGCGCTTCATCACCTCCGGTGAGCACGACATGGAGGAGAACATCCTCCACTACGTCCTCGCCCGTCCCGAGGGCGCCGGCCCCGGCACCAAGGGCCTGTCCCTCTTCCTCGTCCCGAAGTACCTCTTCGACTTCGAGACCGGCGAGCTGGGTGAGCGCAACGGCGTGTACGCCACCAACGTCGAGCACAAGATGGGCCTGAAGGCCTCCAACACCTGCGAGATGACCTTCGGCGACCGCCACCCGGCCAAGGGCTGGCTGATCGGCGACAAGCACGACGGCATCCGCCAGATGTTCCGCATCATCGAGTTCGCCCGCATGATGGTCGGCACGAAGGCGATCTCCACGCTGTCCACCGGCTACCTGAACGCGCTCGAGTACGCCAAGGAGCGCGTACAGGGCCCGGATCTGGCCAACTTCATGGACAAGGCCGCGCCCAAGGTCACCATCACGCACCACCCCGACGTGCGCCGCTCGCTGATGACGCAGAAGGCGTACGCCGAGGGCATGCGCGCCCTCGTCCTCTACACGGCCTCCATCCAGGACACGATCACGGTCAAGGAGGCGACCGGCGAGGAAGCCTCCGCCGAGGAAGCCCTCAACGACCTGCTCCTGCCGATCGTCAAGGGCTACGGCTCCGAGAAGGGCTACGAGCAGCTCGCCCAGTCGCTGCAGACCTTCGGCGGCTCCGGCTTCCTGCAGGAATACCCGATCGAGCAGTACATCCGCGACGCCAAGATCGACACCCTGTACGAGGGCACCACCGCGATCCAGGGCCAGGACTTCTTCTTCCGGAAGATCGTCCGCAACCAGGGCGCCGCGCTGAACTCCCTCGCCGAGGACATCAAGAAGTTCCTCGCGCTCGGCACGGGCGGCGAGGAGCTGGCGGGCGCCCGCGAGCACCTCGCCAAGGCGGCCGTCGAGCTGGAGGCCATCGTCGGCCTGATGCTGACCGACCTCGCCGCCACCGAGCAGGACGTCAAGAACATCTACAAGGTGGGCCTGAACACCACCCGCCTGCTGCTGGCCTCCGGTGACGTCGTCGTCGGCTACCTGCTGCTGAAGGGTGCCGCGATCGCCGCCGAGAAGCTTCAGACGGCCTCCGCCAAGGACAAGGCGTTCTACACCGGCAAGATCGCGGCGGCGAAGTTCTTCGCCGCCAACGTGCTGCCGGGCGTGACCCTGACCCGCAAGGTGGCCGAAGGTGTGGACCTGGACCTCATGGAGCTGGACGAGGCCGCGTTCTAGGACACGGCCGGCCCCCGCCGGGACCCGTCGCCTGCGACGTCCGTAGCGGGCCGACCAGCGCCCCGGTCCGTCCGGATCCCCCCGACTCTCCACATCCCCCTTACGAGGGCCCGCTCCCGATCATCGGGAGCGGGCCCTCGTCCGTCGTTAAGGTGAACACATGAGCACAAGCCCCCGCTTCGACCGCGGTCACACCGACGACCTCATGTCTTTCCTGGCGGCGAGTCCGTCGCCGTACCACGCCGTGGCGAACGCCGCCGAGCGGCTGGAGAAGGCCGGCTTCCACCAGGTCGCCGAGACGGATGCGTGGGACGGTACGAGCGGCGGCAGGTACGTGCTGCGCGGAGGCGCGATCATCGCGTGGTACGTCCCCCAGGGTGCCGAAGCGCACACGCCGTTCCGGATCGTGGGCGCGCACACCGACTCCCCGAACCTGCGGGTGAAGCCGCGGCCGGACAGCGGTGCACACGGCTGGCGGCAGATCGCGGTGGAGATCTACGGCGGCCCCCTCCTCAACTCCTGGCTGGACCGCGACCTGGGCCTCGCGGGCCGGCTGTCCCTGCGCGACGGCTCGACCCGCCTGGTGAACGTCGACAGACCGCTGCTGCGCGTGCCACAGCTGGCCATCCACCTGGACCGCTCGGTCTCCGCAGAGGGGCTGAAGCTCGACAAGCAGCGCCACCTGCAGCCGGTCTGGGGTGTGGGCGACGACGTGCGGGACGGCGACCTGATCGCCTTCCTGGAGGAGGAGCTGGGCCTGGCCACGGGCGAGGTGACGGGCTGGGACCTGATGACCCATCCCGTCGAGCCGCCGGCCTACCTGGGCCGGGACAAGGACCTGGTGGCGGGACCGCGCATGGACAACCTGCTGTCCGTACACGCGGCCACCGCGGCGCTGGCGGCCGTGGCCGCCTCCGACGCCGGCCTGGCGTACATTCCGGTGCTCGCGGCCTTCGACCACGAGGAGAACGGCTCCCAGTCGGACACCGGTGCCGACGGTCCGCTGCTCGGGTCGGTGCTGGAGCGCTCGGTGTTCGCCCGGGGCGGCTCGTACGAGGACCGGGCGCGTGCCTTCGCCGGCTCGGTCTGCCTGTCCTCCGACACCGGGCACGCCGTCCACCCCAACTACGCGGAGCGGCACGACCCGACCCACCACCCCCGGGCGAACGGCGGCCCCATCCTCAAGGTGAACGTCAACAACCGCTACGCCACGGACGGTTCGGGCCGGGCCCTCTTCGCCGCCGCCTGCGAGAAGGCGGACGTGCCCTTCCAGTCCTTCGTCTCGAACAACGCGATGCCCTGCGGCACGACCATCGGCCCCATCACGGCGGCCCGCCACGGCATCCGGACGGTCGACATCGGCGCGGCGATCCTGTCCATGCACAGCACCCGCGAGCTGTGCGGCGCGGACGACCCGCACCTGCTGGCGAACGCGCTGGTGGCGTTCCTGGAGGGATAGGAACCGAGCCCGCGAGCCGCTGCCCGCACACCCACCCGGGCCCGGGCACCCGGGCCCGGGGTCGGAAGGACCGGACCCCCGCAGGCAGGGCGGGGCTCATGGGCCGGGGTGGATGCACCATCCTGGTCGCCGTAGGGGCCATCCTCGCGTTCGCGTCCGACGGCCACACGCAAGGCGTCGACCCTCAGCTGGTCGGTGTCATCTGCATGATCGTCGGCCTGATCGGGGTGGCCACGTTCAGCAGCATCCACCGCCGGAGGCGGGTCTTGGTGCCGCCACCCGTCATCGAGGAGGAGCGGCACCATCACCGGGACGGGCAGGGGCTGTGACCCCGGGCCCGCCCGGCCCGTCGCGTGCTATTCCGCGTCCATGCCCGCCAGCACCAGCGGAAGCCGCCCCGCCCCGCCGTCCGTCAGGCGGATCGGGACACCCCAGTCCTGCTGGTGGACGTGGCACGCCGGGTACTCGTTGGCGGGATCGTCGTCGCAGGACGCGGCCATCGCCGAGACGTGCAGGACGCCCTCCGATATCGCCGGATTCAACTCCAGCTCACGCGTGAGGTCCGTGTCCGCTCCCTCGCCCTTGAGCAGCAGCTCGGGCGGGGTCGAGGAGACCAGCAGCCGCGTCGAGGGGCCGTAGCGCGTGTCGAGCTTCTGACCGGCCGGAGCCTGGAAGATCACGTCCAGCCGCAGCCGGCCCGGTGCCACTTCGGTCGCCGCACGCTGGGTGCGGTGGGCGACCGAGGCGACCTGGACCGCCTCCTCGGGCAGCCGCAGCCGGGTCAGCCGGTGGCGGGCCGACTCCACGACCACGATGTCCTCACCGACGAGCACCGCGTCCGACGGCTCCCGCAGATCCGTCGCCAGCGTGCTCACCTCACCGGTCGCCGGGTCGTAGCGCCGCAGGGCGTGGTTGTACGTGTCGCTGACCGCCACCGAGCCGTCCGGCAGGGCGGTGACGCCCAACGGATGCTGGAGCAGTGCCTGTTCCGCCGCACCGTCGCGGTGCCCGAAGTCGAACAGCCCGGTACCGACCGCCGTGTGGACCGCACCGTCCCGGTCCACCCAGCGCAGGGCGCTCGTCTCGGAGTCCGCCAGCCACAGCCGCTCGCCGTCGGCGGACACCGCGAGCCCGGACGGCTGAGCGAACCAGGCCTCGGCGCCCGGACCGTCCACCAGCCCCTCGTTCGTGGTGCCGGCCGCAACCGCGACCGTGGCCGTCTGCGGGTCGTACGTCCACAGTTGGTGCACGCCCGCCATCGCGATCCAGACCCGGCCGCCGAAGACCGCCACGTCCCACGGCGAGGAGAGGTCCACTTCCCGGGCAGAACCGGACGTCGGCGAGCCCTGCCACCACTGCTTGCCGGTGCCCGCGAGGGTGGTGACCTCGCCGGTCGCCAGGTCCAGACGGCGCAGCGCGTGGTTCACGGTGTCGGCGACGACCACCGCGCCCTCGTCCAGCAGCGCCAGGCCCTGCGGCTCGCTGAAGCTCGCCGCGTCCGCCGGGCCGTCCGCGAAGCCCCGTGCACCCGACCCGATCCTGCGGACGACCGTCTCGCCGTCCGCCGCGAGCTCCACCAGCCGATGCCGGGTGGTGTCGCTGACCAGGAACGTCCCGGACGGCAGCAGGAGCGCCTTGCCCGGGAAGCGAAGGGTCGTGGGCTCGGGCTCCGGCGCCACGTAGGGGCCGTCGCCACGGCGCAGCGTGCCCTTGGCCTGGTGCTCCTCCTCCAGCTCCTCGACGAGCCGCGCTATCGCGTGTGCGTGGCCCTCGCCCGCGTGCTGGGCGACCACATAGCCCTCGGGGTCGATGACCGCGAGCGTCGGCCAGGCGCGGACGGCGTACTGCTTCCAGGTGGCGAGCTCGGGGTCGTCGAGAACCGGGTGCTCCACTCCGTACCGCTCGACCGCGTCCACCACCGCCTGGTGTTCCGCCTCGTGGACGAACTTCGGAGAGTGCACACCGATGATCACCACGGTGTCGCGGTGCTTCTCCTCCAGCTCGCGCAGCTCGTCCAGGACGTGCAGGCAGTTGATGCAGCAGAACGTCCAAAAATCGAGGATGACGATACGTCCTCGCAGGTCGGCAAGGGTGTACCGCTCACCGCCCGTGTTCAGCCAGCCACCCTTGCCGATCAGCTCGGGGGCACGGACACGGACGCGACGAGGTGTGGAGTCGTTCATGGGTCAAGAGTGCCATCCGCGGCGCGGGTGCCACGGAGCCTGTGGACAACGTCGGTGACGGTGCGTGCACATCTCCCTACCGGATGCGTTCACGCGGTCACGGAGAGATGCTCTACGCAGACAGGGGGGCCACTGCAAGGGAGCAGTTCCATGCCACGAGACATCGACGACCGGATGCGCCGCCGGGACCGCGAACATGAGTACGGCGAGATCTCCGGCGACCGGGCGCGCGACCGGGACAAGCGCGAGCAGGACCGTAGCGGGTCCGACGTGTCGGACCCGGACCTGCGCCGCGAGCGCGGCGACCGACGCGCATCGTGGGACGACGATGACGACACGCAGGAGGGCTACCGGTAGACCGGACCCGGCCCTCCGCGGTCGATCAGCGGTCCCTTCGCGGCCCCTGAGCGAGTCCCCCGCCGCCCGGCGGGGGACTCGTCCGCGCTCCGGCCTCAGGTCAGCGCGTGCCCGGTGGTCGCGTCCACGTGGTCGGGGATCTCCTCGTGGCGGTCGCCGACCGTCATGGTCCCGGTGGGCTCGAACAGCAGGATCGAGGCCCCGGCAGGGGCGGACGGCCTGTGCTCCGTACCGCGCGGGACCGTGAAGACCGAGCCTTTGGGCAGCGTGACGGTGCGCTCGCCGGCCGCCTCGCGCAGCGCGATGCTCAGTTCGCCGTCCAGGACGAGAAAGAACTCGTCGGTATGGTCGTGCGTGTGCCAGAGATGCTCGCCCTCGACCTTGGCGACGCGGACGTCGTAGTCGTTGACTGCGGTGACGATGCGCGGGCTCCACAGCTCGGTGAAGGAGGCGAGGGCCGTGGCGAGGGAGACGGGTTCCTTGGGTGCCATGCCGCCATCGTGCGGGTGTTCTCCGTGCTGCACGAGTGCTAGAAATCGCATATGCCGCAAGGATCCTCTCAGGTGTCGTCCGTGCACCGGGTCGTCCTGGTCGTGGACGAGAACTCCAACCCCTTCGAGATGAGCTGCGCCATCGAGGTCTTCGGGCTCGAACGGCCCGAACTGGGACGCAGGCTCTACGACTTCCGGTTGTGCGCGGCCGCACCCATGACCCGGATGCGGGACGGCTTCTTCACGCTGACCGGCGTCGCGGGGCTCGACGCCGTCGACGAGGCGGACACACTGATCGTGCCGAACCGGCCCGACACCGACACCCCGCGCTCTCCGGAGGTCCTGGACGCCGTCCGCCGGGCACACGCACGGGGCGCCCGGCTGATCGGTTTCTGCTCCGGCGCCTTCACGCTCGCCGAGGCCGGACTGCTCGACGGCCGGCGTGCGGCCTGCCACTGGATGTGGGCCGCGTCGTTCCGAACGCGGTTCCCTCAGGTCGAGCTGGAGCCGGACGTGCTGTTCGTGGACGACGGCGACATCCTCACGGCCTCCGGCAGCGCCTCGGCGCTCGACCTCGCGCTGCATGTCGTGCGCCGCGACCACGGAGCCGAGATCGCCAACGCGGTCTCCCGGCGGCTGGTCTTCGCGGCGCACCGCGACGGCGGACAGCGGCAGTTCGTGGAGCGGCCGGTGCCCGAGGTGCCGGACGAGTCGCTGGCACCGCTGCTGGCCTGGGCCCAGGAGCACCTGGCCGAACCGCTAACCGTCGCCGGCCTCGCGGCACGCGCCGCGGTGAGTTCCGCCACACTGCACCGCCGCTTCCGCGCCCAGCTGGGCACCACCCCGCTGGCCTGGCTGACCGGGGAGCGCGTCGCCCTCGCCTGCCGGCTGATCGAACGCGGGGAGGAACGGCTGAACGTCGTCGCGGCGCGCAGCGGTCTCGGCACGGCCGCCAACCTGCGCGCGCGTCTCCGGCGCGAGACCGGACTCAGTCCGTCGGCCTACCGGCGGCGTTTCGGACCGGTGACGGGGGAAGCCCTCATCGTATGAGATTCCTCGTACGCGACCGGCTCCTCGGCTTCGGTGACGACTACTGGATCGAGGACCAGCACGGCAACAAGGTCTTCCTGGTCGACGGCAAGGCGATGCGGCTGCGGGACACCTTCGAACTGAAGGACACGCAGGGGCGGGTCCTGATCGACATCCACCAGAAGATGTTCGCCCTGCGCGACACGATGGTCATCGAACGTGATGGCGAACCGCTGGCCAAGATCAAGCGCAAGCGGCTGTCCCTGCTGCGCAACCACTACCGCGTCTCGCTGGCGGACGGCTCCGAACTCGACGTCAGCGGCAAGATCTTCGATCGCGAGTTCGCCATCGACTACGACGAGGAGCTGCTCGCGCAGATCTCCCGCCGCTGGCTGCACGTCCGCGAGACGTACGGCATCGACATCGTGCGCGACGACGTGGACCCGGCCCTGCTGATCGCGGTGGCCGTGTGTGTGATCCACCTTGCGGAGAAGGAGCGCGAGGAGGACTGAGCGGCCCGGCCGCAGGGGATGCCGGAGCCGGGCCCGACGGGGACCGCACCGGCCCGGCGTCTTCCTGCGGCGCGCCCGTGGAACCGGGCACGCCTCGAGGCCTGCCCCTCTACTTCGTCACGGCGAACGCCAGGAAGATCGCCGTCGTGAGTTCCGGGTCCCCCTCCGCCTTGACGCGGTCCGCCACGACGTCCGCGGTGACGCGGCCGCAGGCGAGGCGGACGTAGGTCTCCCAGTCGAGCGTGAGCGACACCGTCGGGCCCAGCGAGGGCGTGCCGTCGATCCTGCCGCGGCCCTCCGCGTCGACCCGGACCGTCCGCAGGAACTCGACGGGGCCGTGGACGTCGAAGACGGTCGCCGAACCGGGGGGCGCCCCCGCGTGCTCGGCGACGACCTTCGGCAGCGCGGCCAGCAGCTCGTCCCGCGCGATGTACGCGCCGGGCGAGTCCAGGTTTCCCGGGCGGCCCAGCGCCGCCCGCAGGTCCTGCTCGTGCACCCACACGTCGAACGCGCGGTATCGCATGGCCTCTTCGAGGGTCTGCTCCGTGCCGAGCGGGCCGCGCACCTTGCTGTCCGGGTCCCGTGTCTCGTTCCGCAGCTGGCGGTTGCGGCGGATGATCGTGTACTCCAGCTCGGACGTCATCTCGGGTGCCGTGTGATGGCGGCGGACGTCGACCTGCATCTCCATGTAGCGCTGGTGCTCGTTCGTGACGTGGAAGAGGTCGCGCGGCAGGGTGTGGATGGGCCGCGGGTCGCCGAGCATCTCGCAGTCCATGCCGATCACATGGGAGACCACGTCGCGCACCGACCAGCCGGGGCAGGGGGTCCGCCGGTTCCATTCGCCGTCCACAAGGGGCTGAACCAGTTCGGATATCGCTTCGATGGAGTGGGTCCAAGCGTCGGCGTAGGGCTGGAGAGTGGGATGCAGACTCACGGAACGGGACCCCTCGGGCGGTCGGTGCACGGGTGGTTGTAGCGGCGGTGTCGACGGGTGACGACTGTCGGCGGGTGTCTCGGAACGTTAAGTTACGCTGCTGCGAGGCACCCCGGCAGTGCTTTCGTGTGACGATCGTAGGCCCGAAGAGACGGCTCGAATGCCAGGACGGTGGTACTGTGCGCGCCTCCCTCATCCAATTCCGGGTAGACGAGGACGAATCGGTCGATTCGCGCCGTCGTCGCGCCGCCTCTCTGGTGCGGGATCAAGCCGGAGTCGATCTGGTGGTGCTGCCAGAGCTGTGGACGACCGGGGCGTTCGCCTACAAACGGTTCGGGACCGAGTCCGAGCCGCTCGAGGGGCCGACGTACGAGGCGATGGCCAAGGCGGCGAGCGACGCGGGCGTGTGGCTGCACGCCGGGTCGATCCCGGAGCGGGACGCGTCCGGAAGTGGTTCGAGCGGGGACGACGGCCCCCTGTACAACACGTCTCTGATCTTCTCCCCCTCCGGTGAGCTGGCCGCCTCCTACCGCAAGATCCACCGTTTCGGCTTCGACAGGGGCGAGGCCGTGCTGATGGGCGCCGGCACCGAGCCGGTGACGGTGCGCCTGCCGGAGACGACCGTCGGCCTGGCCACCTGCTACGACCTGCGCTTTCCGGAGCTGTTCCGCTCGCTCGTGGACGCGGGGGCCGAGACGCTCGTGATCCCGGCGGGCTGGCCCGAGCGCCGCCGGTCCCACTGGACGCTGCTGGCCCGGGCGCGGGCGGTCGAGAACCAGGCGTACGTCCTTGCCTGTGGAACGGCCGGCACGCACGCCGGGGTCCCCCAGGCCGGTCACTCGATCGTGGTGGATCCATGGGGCGAGGTCCTCGCGGAGGCGGGCCCCGACGAGGAGATCCTCACGGTGGAGTTCGACCCGGCCAAGGTCGCGACCACACGGGAAGAGTTCCCGGCGCTGAAGGACCGGGTCCTGGGCCTGGAGCCGCCGCGCCGCTGAACCGGGCGCTCCCTCCCGGGTGGGCGGCGCCGCGCGCACCGCCGTGCGCGTGGGCTCTAGGCCGGCACGTGCACCGTCTCCACCCGGCTCGCCACCAGCCGCTCCCGCTCCCTGCGCGCCGCCTGTTCGCGCAGCCGCAGGATCTGGCTGAGCCCCAGCGCCTGAAGGACGAACACCGCGCAGAACGCGACGGTGTAGTCGTCGCCCGTGGCGTCCAGGAGTACGCCGATCGCCAGCAGCGTCGTCATGGACGCCATGAAACCGCCCATGTTGGTGATGCCGGAGGCCGTGCCCTGACGCTCCGGCGGGTTCGCCGGGCGCGCGAAGTCGAAGCCGATCATCGAGGCCGGGCCGCAGGCCCCCAGCACCGTGCACAGCACGATCAGCAGCCACATCGGCGCGTGCGGGCCCGGGTAGGCGAGCGTGGCCGCCCACAGGGCCGCCGTGGCCCCGACCGTCCCGAGCGCCAGCGGCAGCCGTGCCGCGTGGTGCCGGGCGACGATCTGCCCGTAGACCAGTCCGACGGCCATGTTCGACAGCACCACGAGTGTCAGGAGGTCACCGGCCGTCGCCCTGGACAGGCCCTGTGCCTGGACCAGGAACGGCAGGCCCCACAGCAGCAGGAACACCATCGCCGGGAACTGCGTCGTGAAGTGCACCCACATGCCGAGGCGCGTCCCCGGCTCCTTCCACGACGTGACGATCTGCCGCCGCACGTACGCCGAGCCGTGGTGCGGGAACGGCTCCGGTTCGTGCCCCTCGGGGTGGTCCCTGAGGAAGAGCAGAAGCAGCACGAAGACGACCACTCCGGCGAGGGCGCTGCCGCCGAACGCCGCCGTCCAGCCCACCCTGTGCAGCAGCCGGGCCAGCACCAGTGTCGAGACCAGGTTGCCCGCCATGCCCACCAGACCGGCGAGCTGGGCGACCAGCGGCCCACGCCGGGCCGGGAACCAGCGCGTGCCGAGCCGCAGGACGCTGATGAACGTCATCGCGTCACCGCAGCCGAGCAGCGCACGCGAGGCGAGCGCCGTGCCGTACGACGGGGAGAGGGCGAACCCCAGCTGGCCGGCAGTGAACAGGACGACCCCGATGGCCAGCACCTTCTTGGTGCCCAGCCGGTCCACCAGCAGGCCGACGGGTATCTGCATGCCCGCGTAGACGAGGAGTTGGAGGATGGAGAAGGTCGACAGGGCCGACGCACCCACATGGAAGCGGTCCGCGGCGTCAAGTCCGGCCACCCCCAGGGACGTTCGGAAGATGACGGCGACGAAGTAGACCGAGACGCCGATGGTCCACACGGCCACGGCGCGACGGCCGCCCGGTGGATCGCCGGGCAGGGACACGGAACGGGGACTCACGGAGCGCGAACTCATCGCACCTCACCCCGGGCCAGGTGGGAGAACCAGCTGACGTGACGGTGGACGATGTCGACGGCCGCCTCGGCGTCGCCGGACCGCAGGGCGTTCAGGATCTCCTCGTGCTCGGTGAGCGTCTTGGCGATCCGGTCGGGGTGCGAGTGCATGACCGCGACACCCATCCGCAGCTGGCGGTCGCGCAGTTGGTCGTACAGGCGGGAGAGGATCTCGTTGCCGCCACTGCGCACGATCTCGGCGTGGAAGGTGCGGTCCGTGACCGCGGCCCCTGCCAGGTCGCCGGTGGCGGCCTGCTCCTTCTGACGGGCGAGCAGTTCCTCGAGACGGGTGATCAGGCCGGCCGGGGCGGGCACGGCCTTACGGGCCGCATGCTCCTCGACGAGCTGGCGCGTCTCGACCACGTCCGCGATCTCCTGGGCGGAGACGGGCAGGACGAGCGCCCCCTTCTTCGGGTACAGCCTGATCAGCCCTTCGACCTCCAGCCGCAGCAGCGCCTCCCGCACCGGGGTCCGCGAGACGCCGACCGCCTCGGCGAGCTCGCCCTCGGTGAGCAGCGTCCCGCCCTCGTAACGGCGCTCCAGGACGCCCTGTTTGACGTGGGCGTAGACACGGTCGGCGGCGGGCGGCTGCTTGACGGACGGCTTCGCGGCAGCGGGGACGGCGGACGGGGCTGAAGGCATGCGCACATCATAGATACAACACGTGCACATGCCGGCGTACGTCCACCATGCGGACGGTGCAGCCGTCTCGAAAAATCTCCCTGCTCAACCGCACATCCATGTGGCCCACTTGCGAGTCTCACGAGAAGGCGGCCTTGCCAGCGGGCCGCTCTCAGGGGCATTTGGGTGCTTTAGGACGCATCAAAGACGCAATCGGAGCGTTTGACTTGATTAACGGCATTAAGGGCGTGCGGATTCGCAGGGCCGTCGCGGCAGTGGTCACCACCGGAGCCGTGCTCACCACCGGAGCTCTCACCGCGGCGCCCGCGCAGGCCGTCACGAAGCCCTCGATCACCGCCAAGGGCGGATTCGTGATGAACAACGGCACCGGCAGGACGCTGTTCACCAAGGCGGCCGACACGCGGCTGTCCACCGGTTCCACCACCAAGATCATGACGGCGAAGGTGGTGCTGTCACAGCCGAACCTGAACCTGGACACGAAGGTCACGATCCAGAAGGCGTACAGCGACTACATCGTCGCCAACAACGCCTCCTCCGCCCACCTGATCGTGGGTGACAAGGTCACCGTCCGCCAGCTGCTGTACGGGCTGATGCTGCCCTCCGGCTGCGACGCCGCCTACGCGCTCGCGGACAAGTTCGGTACCGGCTCGACGCGCGCCGCACGTGTGACGTCGTTCATCGGCAAGATGAACAGCGCCGCCAAGAGCCTCGGCCTGAACAACACGCACTTCGACTCGTTCGACGGCATCGGACGCGGCAGCAACTACTCGACGGCCCGCGATCTCACCAAGATCGCGAGCAGCGCCATGAAGAACTCCACCTTCCGTACCGTCGTGAAGACCAAGTCCACGAAGCAGAAGGTGACCACCAAGAGCGGCGGCTACCGCTACTACACCTGGACGAACACCAACCCGCTGCTCGGCACCTACAGCGGCGCCATCGGCGTGAAGACCGGCTCCGGCCCGCAGGCCAAGTACTGCCTGGTCTTCGCCGCGACCCGCAACGGCAAGACGGTCATCGGCACGGTCCTGGCGTCCACCTCGGTCGCCAACCGCACCGCGGACGCGAAGAAGCTCCTGAACTACGGCTTCGCCGTCTGACATCCGCCGCACACGGCACGAAGGGGGTCCGGTCGCTCTCCCGCGGCCGGACCCCTGTCTCGTGTGAGGGGTACGACAGGCGGGGCCGAGCGACGCACGACGGGCCGGAGCCGAGCCCCCGGGCGGGGGCTCGGCTCCGGCCCGTCGCGTCGCAGAGATGTGCCCCGAAGCCCCTAGCCCCAGGTGATCAGGCGCTTGGGCTGCTCCAGCACGGCCGCCACATCCGCGAGGACCTTCGAGCCCAGCTCGCCGTCGACCAGGCGGTGGTCGAAGCTGAGGGCCAGGGTGGTGACCTGGCGGGGCTTGACCTTGCCCTTGTGGACCCACGGCTGGAGCTTGATCGCGCCGACCGCGAGGATCGCCGACTCGCCCGGGTTGAGGATCGGCGTGCCCGTGTCGACGCCGAACACACCCACGTTCGTGATGGTGATCGTGCCGCCCTGCATCGCCGCCGGGGACGTCCTGCCCTCGCGGGCCGTGGTCACCAGCTCGCCGAGCGCCTCGGCCAGCTGCGGAAGCGTCTTGTCGTGCGCGTCCTTGACGTTCGGCACGATCAGCCCGCGCGGGGTGGCCGCCGCGATGCCCAGGTTCACATAGTGCTTGCGCACGATCTCCTGGTTCGCCTCGTCCCAGGACGCATTGACGTCCGGGTTGCGCTTGATCGCCACGAGCAGGGCCTTGGTGATGAGGAGCAGCGGGTTGACGCGCAGCCCCTGCATGTCCCGGTCCTGCTTGAGCTCCTCGACCAGCTTCATCGTGCGCGTCACGTCGACCGTCACGAACTCCGTGACGTGCGGCGCGGTGAACGCCGAGCCTACCATCGCCTGGGCGGTGGCCCTGCGGACGCCCTTGACGGGGATGCGGGTCTCCCGGGCGCCGTCGTACGTCACCACCGGCGCCGGTGCCTGGACGACGGCCGGTGCCTCGACGGCTGCGGGCGCCGCGGGGGCCGGTGCGGGCGCCACGGCCGCGTGCACGTCCTCGCGGGTGATGATCCCATCCGGGCCCGACGGCCGCACCGTCGCCAGGTCGACGCCCAGGTCCTTGGCGAGCTTGCGCACCGGCGGCTTCGCGAGCGGACGGGCGACCTGCGTGCCGTGTCCGTTCAGCTCGCTCTGGAGCGCCGCGGCCGCATGGAGGGCTTCCTCGCCGGCCGTCGCAGCGGTCTTGCGGGGCCTGCGCCTGGTGGAGGACTCGGCGACGCCGTACCCCACGAGGACCGGCTTGCGGCCCTCCTGCTCGGGCTCCTCGGCCGCGGGCCGCTCGGCCGGGGCCTCCTCCGCGGACGCCTGCGCCTCCGCGGCCGGGACACCCCCGGTCACGTCGACCGCGATGATCGCGGTGCCGACGTCGACGGTGGTGCCCTCGGGGAAGTGGAGTTCGCGGACGACTCCGTCGTACGGGATGGGCAGCTCCACAGCCGCCTTCGCCGTCTCCACCTCGCAGACGACCTGTCCGTCGGTGACCGTGTCACCGGGCTGCACGTACCACTTGAGGATCTCGGCCTCGGTGAGTCCCTCGCCCACATCGGGCATCTTGAACTCGCGCACGGACGCGTCAGTCATCGTCGTCACGACCCTCTCCTCAGTACGCCAGGGCGCGGTCGACTGCGTCGAGCACCCGGTCCAGACCCGGCAGGTACTCCTCCTCCAGCCGCGCCGGCGGGTACGGGGCGTGATAGCCGCCGACCCGCAGCACGGGCGCCTCGAGGTGGTAGAAGCACCGCTCCGTGATGCGGGCGGCGATCTCCGCGCCCGAACCGAAGAACACCGGAGCCTCGTGCACCACGACCAGGCGGCGGGTCTTCTCCACCGACGCCTGGACGGAGTCGAAGTCGAGCGGGGAGACCGAGCGCAGGTCCAGGACCTCGAGGGACTTGCCCTCCTCCGCGGCCGCGGCCGCGGCCTCCTGGCACACCTTCACCATCGGGCCGTAGGCGACGAGCGTCAGGTCCGTGCCCTCACGCACCACGCGCGCCTTGTGCAGGGGTCCGGGGATGGCCTCGACGTTGACCTCGCCCTTGTCCCAGTAGCGCCGCTTCGGCTCGAAGAAGATCACCGGGTCGTCGCTCTGGATCGCCTGCTGCATCATCCAGTAGGCGTCCGAGGCGTTCGACGGAGAGACGATCTTCAGGCCCGCCACGTGCGCGAACAGCGCCTCGGGGGACTCGCTGTGATGCTCGACCGCGCCGATGCCGCCGCCGTAGGGGATACGGACGACGACCGGCAGTTTGACCTTGCCCAGCGAGCGGGCGTGCATCTTCGCGAGTTGCGTGACGATCTGGTCGTACGCCGGGAAGACGAAGCCGTCGAACTGGATCTCCACCACCGGCCGGTAGCCGCGCAGGGCCAGGCCGATCGCCGTGCCGACGATGCCCGACTCGGCGAGCGGGGTGTCGATGACCCGCTCCTCGCCGAAGTCCTTCTGCAGACCGTCGGTGACCCGGAAGACACCGCCGAGCTTGCCGACGTCCTCGCCCATCACCAGGACCTTGGGGTCCGACTCCAGGGCCTTGCGCAGCGACTCGTTGATCGCCTTGGCCAGCGCCATCTTCTCCGCCATGTCACCGACCCCCTTCTGCGTCCGCGAACGACGCCTGGTAGGCGGCGAACTGGGCCCGCTCCTCGTCGACGAGCGCATGCCCGTCCGCGTACACGTTCTCGAAGATGGCGAAGTGATCCGGGTCCGGCATGGCACGGACCGCTTCGCGTACCCGCCTTCCCAACGCTTCGCTCTCGGCCTCGAGTTCCGCGAAGAACGCCTCGTCCGCGTGGTTCGAGTCCAGGAGATAGCTGCGCAGGCGGGCGATCGGGTCCTTCGCCTCCCAGGCGGCCCGCTCGTCGTCGTGACGATAACGGGTCGGGTCGTCGGAGGTCGTGTGGGCGCCCATGCGGTACGTGAAGGCCTCGACCAGGGTCGGGCCCTCGCCGTTGCGCGCCCGCTCCAGCGCCCACTTCGTGACCGCGAGACAGGCCAGGACGTCGTTGCCGTCGACGCGCACACCCGGGAAGCCGAAGCCCTGCGCGCGTTGGTAGAGCGGCACGCGGGTCTGCTTCTCGGTGGGCTCGGAGATCGCCCACTGGTTGTTCTGGCAGAAGAACACGACCGGGGCGTTGTAGACCGCGGAGAAGGTGAAGGACTCGGCCACGTCGCCCTGGCTGGAGGCGCCGTCACCGAAGTACGCGATCACCGCCGAGTCGGCGCCGTCCTTGGCGACGCCCATGGCGTAGCCGGTGGCGTGCAGCGTCTGCGAGCCGATGACGATCGTGTACAGGTGGAAGTTGTTGCTGTTCGGGTCCCAGCCGCCGTTGTTCACGCCGCGGAACATGCCGAGCAGGTTGGTGGGGTCGACCCCACGGCACCAGGCGACACCGTGCTCCCGATAGGTCGGGAAGACGTAGTCGTCGTCGTTCAGAGCCCGGCCCGAGCCGATCTGGGCGGCCTCCTGGCCGAGCAGCGAGGCCCACAGGCCCAGCTCGCCCTGGCGCTGAAGGGCGGTCGCCTCCGCGTCGAAGCGGCGGGTCAGCACCATGTCCCGGTACAGACCGCGCAGCTCTTCGGGCGTGATGCCCTCCACGTACCGGTCGTACTCGGGGTTCTCGACGCGCTCGCCCTCGGGTGTCAGCAACTGCACGAGGTCGGGATCGCTGCCCTTCTTGGGTGTGGTGCGGGTGGTGCGCTTGGTGCCGGTGGTGCCGGCCTTGCTTCCGGCGCTGCGTCGCGGCTTGCGCGCGGCAGTGCTCTCCACGGTCACGTGTGCTCCTCCGTCGGTCCGGCCCCCGGGTTCGCCGGGTGCCTGGGGGTCCCATCGGTCCGTTCCGGGCCGATGGGAGCGGCTCGCCTGCAACTCGCGGACGCACAGGGTGGGTGCGACTCGTGCGAAACAGACGTGACAGGTGCCCCGGCGAGCGCCCTGCAAAGGGCACGTTACCCAGTGCCGCACATTTCTGTGAAACCCCTCCTGACCTGGGATTTTGCTTGGATTTCCAAGTAAATCGAGGAAGTCGGGAACAGCGCTGGTCAGGGCCTTGCAGGGGACCGGAACAACCGCACGTTATCCCGCTCACCTGGAACACGGGAAGACATCGATGGGGTGGCGCCGACGCGTGGCCCGGCGAACGGCCGCTCATGCGGCCATCACGTGATCACCTCACAGACTCCGTGCGACCGAGTGCGACTGTCTGTGACAGGGCCCGGCTCACGGGTTCGGCTTGTGGCCTGACATCTGGCGCGTGCCGCGCTCATCTGTACCACCCCCGTGTCGCACGCGCCCCCTCTGGGCGCCCTGCTCCTCCGGTACGGCGCCGGTTCCGCACTCGCCTGCGGCCCCGTCGACCAAGGGCTGCTCAACCGCGGCTACCGGCTCTGCACGACGCGCGGCCGCCATTTCCTCAAGCACCACTCCGACCCCGAGACCGCCGGCCCCACGGCGACTTCTGGATGCTGCGCCGGCACTACGAGCGCGGCGGCCCCCGTGCGGATGCGCAGTCCCCGGCGGCCTCGGCCCCGGCGGTGTGGTGGACGCACGAGTACCACACGGTGTGCGACGCGTTCACGCACTGACGACCCGGTGCGGAACCGGCAGTGCCGAACGGCGCCGGCGGTCAAGGTCCTGACCGCCCGGCACTCGTCACCGGCCCCGCGCGGTCAGGTCCCCGGCGTGTTGCCGGAGTTGCCGCCGCCCCCGTCCGTCGCGGACGGGTCCGACGTGCCGCCGCCACCGTCCGTGGACGTTTCCGTCGGCTCGCCCGAGGGTGCCGGCTCCGTGGGATCGTCGCTCGGCTGGTCCGGCGTCGTGGACGGCTGGGCAGGCGGCTGGCTGTAGGTCTGCGAGGGCGGCTGCGAGGGCGTGTAGTCCGAGCCGCCGCCCGTGTCCGAGCTGTCGCTCGTCGACGTTTCGGTCTGCTCGTCCGTCGGCGGCTCGCTGGACTGCTTGTCCTCGTGCGACTGCGTGACGGTCGGCGACTGCGTCGTACCCGTCCCGCCACCGCCGCCGCCCGTGTTGTTCAGCGCCAGCGCGACGCCCGCCACGATCGCGACGACCGCGAGAACGGCGAGGATCCACAGCTTGCCGCGGCCGCTGCCCTTGTTGCCGTGGCCCTCGAAACCGCCGTCGTCCCCGGCGCCGTACCCGGAAGGCATGATCGGCTGGGGGATCTGCGTCGTTCCGGGCTCGCCGGGGTGCGGCATCACCGTGGTGCCGGCGAAGCCCGCCGCCGGGGTGTGCCGGCCGTCGTGCATGTCCACCGGGCCGGTGTTCCAGGTGCCCGTGTGGCCCCCCTGGTCGTACAGCATCTGCAGTGCGTACTGGGCCAGGCCGCGCATCTCCTCGGCGGTCTGGAACCGGTCGTCGGGCTCCTTGGCGAGGGAGCGCATGACGAGCCCGTCCAGTTCCGGCGGCGAGGCGCCGTCGGAGATCTGGGACGGCGGCACCGGAAGGTCCTGGACGTGCTGGTACACCACGGACAACGGCGTCTCGCCGACGAACGGCGGACGCAACGCAAGCAGTTCGTACAGGAGACAGCCCGTCGCATACAGGTCGGAGCGGTGGTCGACGGCCTTGCCGAGCGCCTGCTCCGGCGAGAGGTACTGCGGCGTGCCCATCACCATGCCGGTCTGCGTCATCGTCGTGGACGCCCCGTGCAGGGCGCGGGCGATGCCGAAGTCCATCACCTTGACGGCGCCGTTGTTGGTGATGATGACGTTCGCGGGCTTGATGTCGCGGTGCACGATGCCGTGCTGGTGCGAGTAGGCCAGCGCCTCCAGGACGCCCGAGACGATGATCAGGGCCTGCTCGGAACCGGGGGCCTCGGCGCTGAGCAGCAGGTCGCGGATCGTGCGGCCCTCGACCAGTTCCATCACGATGTAGGGCACCGGCTGCCCGCCCACGAAGTCCTCGCCGGAGTCGTACACGGCGACGATCGCGTGGTGGTTGAGTCCGGCCACCGACTGGGCCTCGCGGGTGAAGCGGGCCTTGGCGACCGGGTCCTCGGCGAGATCCGAGCGGAGCAGTTTGACCGCGACGGTCCGGCCGAGGCGTACGTCCTCTGCCGCGAACACCTCCGCCATGCCGCCTCGGCCGAGTCTGCGGGTGAGCCGGTACCGGCCGTCCCCGACAAGTCCGCCGTTGCCCCACATGTCCGGCGCGTCCGACATCCCGCCGCCAGTCGCCTCGGGGTCGGACGGGCCCTGGGCGCGCTGCGTCTGTGCCATCAGTCCTCGCCGTCGTTTCTGCCCGCGGTCTGCGCGGTGGTTGTCACGGTCTCCGACGGGCCACGCTACAGGCTCCACGCAAGGCGCCGGTCCGAGACGAAGTCGAGACGGATCCTCCATGGAACCCTGCACGCGGTCCCGCATGCAAATTCCGTGTACCGCCCGTACAACCCCTGTAACGCCTCCGCTGTAACGCTTCCGCGACGCTTCTTTCGCGTACGGTCACGGAACGGGCACCGAGCTTGACGTGTCACTGCCCTGGGGCAGACTTGGCCGGGAATGAGCCTGTCGATCACGGAACTACCGCGTCGATCGCCGGACATGAACAGGGATCGCGGACCGCGGGACTACGTCCGGCCGCTGCCGCCGCTCCGATGGGGGACGCTGAAGATGAGCCAGGACAGCGCACAGGGCCGGTACGCGGGGCGATCGATCGCCGGGGGCCGCTACCAGCTGCGCGACTTGCTCGGCGAGGGCGGCATGGCCTCGGTGCATCTCGGGTACGACACCGTGCTCGACCGCAACGTCGCGATCAAGACGCTGCACACGGAACTCGGTCGCGAACAGGCCTTCCGTGAGCGGTTCCGCCGCGAGGCGCAGTCCGTGGCGAAACTCACGCACACGAACGTCGTCTCGGTCTTCGACACCGGTGAGGACGAACTCGACGGGCTGACGACTCCGTACATCGTCATGGAGTACATCGAGGGCAAACCGCTGGGGTCGGTCCTCGACGCGGACATCCGGCAGTACGGCGCGATGCCGGCCGACAAGGCCCTGAAGGTCACCGCCGACGTGCTGGCGGCCCTGGAGATCAGCCACGAGATGGGCCTGGTGCACCGGGACATCAAGCCGGGCAACGTCATGATGACGAAGCGGAACGTCGTCAAGGTCATGGACTTCGGCATCGCCCGCGCCATGCAGTCCGGGGTCACCTCGATGACGCAGACGGGCATGGTGGTCGGCACACCCCAGTACCTGTCCCCGGAGCAGGCCCTCGGCCGGGGCGTCGACGCGCGCAGCGATCTGTACTCGGTCGGCATCATGCTGTTCCAACTCGTCACCGGACGGCTGCCGTTCGAGGCGGACTCGCCGCTGGCGATCGCGTACGCACACGTGCAGGAGGAGCCGGTGGCTCCTTCGTCGATCAACCGCTCGCTGCCCCCGGCGGTGGACGCGCTGGTCGCCCGCGCGCTCAAGAAGAACCCCAACGAACGGTTCCCGAGCGCCGAGGCGATGCGCGACGAGTGCCTGCGCGTGGCCGCCTCCTTCACCGCCGCCGCGCCGAGCATCGTGCCGGGCGCACAGACGTCCAACGGCGCCGGTGTGAGTTCCGCGGTCTTCCCGCCGGTCGACCGGGCGACGCCGCCCCCGCCGGGCCCGGTGCACACGCCGTACCAGCCCGGCCCCTACGGCAGCCCGTCCCCCGCGCCGACGCCGTCGCCCGCGTACGGCTACCCGCAGCAGGGCGGCTACCAGACGCCGCCGCAGACCGCCGCCTACGCGCCCCAGCAGTCCGCCGCGACCCCGCCGCCGTACAACCTCTCCCCGCACTCCGCGACGCCCGCGGGCGGCTCGGGTGGGCAGAAGAGCGGCCGGGGCGTGGTCATCGGTTCGGCCGTGGTCGCCCTGGTCGCGATAGCCGGCCTGATCACGGCCCTGGCACTGAGGGGCGGCAACGGCGAGGACACGAGTGGTGGTCCCAGCGGCACCGCCACCGGTTCGTCCTCGAGCGAGGTCACGGGTCACAAGGGCCCGGACCTGACGAAGACGATCGAGACGACGAAGTGCACGGAGCCGGCGGAGTCGTACAACGACGACAAGAAGATCCGGGTGCCGGACTTCGTGTTCAAGAACGTCCAGTCCGTGAAGTCGTGCTTCCAGGCCGCCGGCTGGCGGATGAAGATCAAGAACTACGACGAGAACACCTATGGCGAGGGCACTGTCATGGACCAGTTCCCGTCCGCGGGCACGGACGTCGACCCCAAGAACATGCCGGAGATCGAGCTCAGCGTGTCGACAGGCAACCCGTCGTGACCCGCTTCTGACGCACGGCGAAGGGGCTCGGCACCTCCACGGTGCCGGGCCCCTTCGCATGACCAGGGGTTCTTACAGGTACGGGCCCCCGGAACGGCCGCCTGCACGGGCGTCGTCCTCGCCGTCGGGAGAACCGACGCCGGGCGGCAGGGCACGGCGCATCTGCTCCAGCTGGGCCCGCGCCGCCATCTGCTGGGCGAACAGCGTGGTCTGGATCCCGTGGAAGAGGCCCTCCAGCCAGCCCACCAACTGGGCCTGGGCGATGCGCAGCTCAGCGTCGCTCGGGATCGCCTCGTCCGTGAACGGCAGGGAGAGCCGCTCGAGCTCCTCGACGAGTTCGGGGGCGAGACCGTCCTCCAGTTCCTTGACCGAGCTGGCGTGGATCTCCTTCAGGCGCTGTCGGCTCGCCTCGTCCAGAGGTGCGGCACGCACCTCCTCCAGCAACTGCTTGATCATGCTGCCGATGCGCATGACCTTCGCCGGCTGTTCCACCTGCTCCGTCACCGGGACTTCGCGGGAGTCGTCGTCTCCGGTGCCGCCGAGAGCCATTCCGTCCTGGCCCACGACCAGGATCTTCTGGGCGTTCTCCGACGACCTGTCGTTCCTCGGCATCTCCATGCCGCCATTCTCTCGCACCGGTACACCTCACCAGCCATGTGCCCCCCGTTGCGGGTGATCCACCCTGCGCCGCCCGTCGGTGCCGCTCGTCAGAAGGGCTCCCCAGCAGTTCGGCCCTGCCCTCGTCGGTGAGCGCGTACGGCGTGCTGCCCTCCGCGTCCCGCCCTTGCCGGAGGACCGGTCCCGCCCCCTCCAGGCGCTCCGGCTCCGCATCCCCCTGCCCGGCGTCCGGCGCCCATACGGCCCCGGTGCGCGCCTGGAGTTCCGCGGGCAGCCGGGCACCGTCCGGGGCCGCCCTCCAGCAACGCCGGCGGGCCGTCGCGTATCGACGTGGCGGTATCTGTAGTGGGTGGGGTGGGGGAATGCCGGCCGTGGACCCACCGCCCCGTCGGGCCCGCGCGAGCCGCGCGGCCGAGATGCCGGAGTCCGAAGTCCGTGTGACGCTGAAGCCGTTGATCTTGCCGCCCGACCACGGGAGGGGGTCACGCCCATGACTCCAAGGCTGTGTACGCCGTCCACGTTCCGCGCGCTCCGTGTGGCCGTTGTGCCCCCGGTCCTCATGACGACGGCCCTGCTGTGCATATCCGCCGCATACGGCGTTCCGCCCGGGCACGGACTCGGTCCTTCGTACGGCCTCCGGCCCGCCTCGTACACCGTTCAGCCCGCGCCCGGCGCCGAAATCTTCGACGCGGCCGCCCAGCCGGCACACCTCACCCGATCCACGTATCCCGCCCGCCGCTCCGCGGCGCCGCCCCCCGCTCTCGCCCACACATCCGGGCACACGGCCTCCGTCGCAGCCCCCTCGGGCGCCCGCGAACACGGGCACTCCGTCACGGTCGCCTTCGCGTCTCCGCTCGGGCACCAGGCGTCCGGCCCTTCGCGTCTCTGGCCCCCGATGCCCGCCCTGCCGATCGGCGCCTTCCCCCTCGCGAACAGGACGTCCGCCCTGCTCGGCCTCATATCCGCCCCCGGGCACAAGACGGCGCTCCCCGCCGCGGGTGCACCTGCTTCCGGGCACTCCGCCGCCCGCCTGTCCGCCGCCGAGCCCTCGCCCGGCACCTCCCGTGCGGGCAGCGTTGCGGGCGAGGGACGGGAGCGGCCCGGACGGCCGGATGCCGAACCGCAGAACGAGGCGAACGACCCGACCTACACGGACGCCGACCCGACGACACCGCAGGACCAACCCTCCGCGGAAGGCGGCACCGGGGACGCGAGCCCGGACACGGGTATCGAGGCGTCCGCCGATGCGGTCGGCCCCGCCGCGTCCTCCCCCGCCCCGTCGAAGGACCCGGCCGTCCTCGCCCGGGAGGCCGCCACCTCGGAGTCCGTGGTGGAGATCCTGCCTCTCGGCAGCGGCCTGGTCCTCGTCGGTACCGGGCTGGCGCTCGCGCTTCTGGCCCTGCGCCTGCGCCGGGAATGACCGTCGCGTCCTCCTACGGCGTCACAAGCAGCACGTTGCTACGGCGTCACAAGCAGCACCTTGCCGATATGGCCGCTCTCCTCCAGCACTCGGTGGGCTGTGGCCGCGTCGTTCATCGGGATCTCCCGGTCGATGACCGGGCGGACGTGACCGGAGGCGATCAGCGGCCAGACATGCTCACGCACCGCCGCCACGATCGCCGCCTTCTCGCCGAGCGGCCGCGCCCGCAGCGAGGTCGCGGTGATCGCCGCCTGCTTCCGCAGCAGCGAGTTGATGTTCAGCTCGCCCTTGACCCCGCCCTGCATGCCGATGATCGCCAGGCGCCCGTTCACGGCGAGCGCCTGGACATTGCGGTCCAGGTACTTCGCGCCCATGTTGTCGAGGATGACGTCCGCGCCCTCCCCTGCCGTGGCTTCCCTGATCTCCTCCACGAAGTCCTGCTCGCGGTAGTTGATCGGCACGTCCGCGCCCAGTTCCGCGCAGCGCTCCAGCTTCTCCTTGCTGCCCGCGGTGACCGCGACCTTGGCCCCCACCGCCTTGGCCAGCTGGATCGCCATCGTGCCGATGCCGCTGGAACCGCCGTGCACGAGCAGCGTCTCGCCCGGGCGCAGATGGGCGATCATGAAGACATTCGACCAGACCGTGCAGGTCACCTCGGGAAGCGCGGCCGCCTGCCGCAGATCGAGCCCTTCGGGCACGGGCAGCAGCTGCCCCGCGGGGACGACGACTTTCTCGGCGTACCCGCCGCCCGCGAGGAGCGCACAGACCTCGTCGCCGACGGCCCACCCCGAGACCCCGGGGCCGAGCGCGGCGACCCGCCCCGAGCACTCGAGTCCGGGATACGAGGACGCACCGGGCGGAGGATTGTAGAAGCCCTGCCGCTGGAGGACGTCAGCGCGGTTGACGGCGCTGGCCACCACCTCGACCAGTACTTCGCCCTCGCCGGGTACGGGATCGGGGACCTCGGTCCACACCAGCGCCTCGGGCCCACCGGGTTCAGGAATCGTGATCGCGTACATGAAGGGGACGCTACTCCTCGCAGTGAGCCGCCCAGGACCCGCGCAGCCGTTTTCCGAGCTGTCGGACCGGACACCGGGCGGCCCCGCCGCGGAATTTCACCCGATGCGACGAGGCGCTCGGCCGGTCGGTGAGTGATGGGGGGAACCACGCCCGGACGTTTCACGTGAAACATTCCCTTTCCTCCTGGACCCTGCCGGCGTCCCGCCACCGGGCGGACACAGTGGCTCTCACCCCACCCAGGGCCAGGGCAGGTCGAGGAGCTCCAGTTCCACGCCCCGCCGGGCGCCGCCCGGCGGTACGACCGCGAGCGCGTCCGCGGCGGCGATGCCGCGCAGCATCGCCGGGCCGTTGTAGTGGAGCGGCACGGCGTGATCGGCGCGCACGGCCACGGGGACGAGCCGGGTGTCGTACGGATGACCGTGGACGACATCGCTCAACGCCAGCGTGCACGGCTCCGGTTCCATCCGGCCCCCGAGGATGCGCAGCAGCGGCTCGGCGAGCGTGAGCAGCCCGGACACGGCCGCGAGGGGGTTGCCGGGCAGGCCGACCAGGTGCTGGTCCTCACGCATGTGCGCAAGGAGCATGGGGTGGCCCGGGCGCACCTTCACTCCGTCGACGAGGAGTTCGGCTCCGACACGGCGCAGGGTGGGATGGACGTGGTCGACGGGGCCCGAGGCCGTCCCCCCGGTCGTGACGATCAGGTCGGCCCTCGAGGACGTGACGGCCTGAAACAGGGCCTCGGCGTCGTCCCCCAGCCTGCGGACGGCCACCACGTCCACACCGAGGGCGCGCAGCCACGGCGGCAGCATCGGACCGAGTGCGTCCCGGATCAGGCCGTCCTTGGGCACGCCCTCGCTCAGCAACTCGTCGCCCAGGACCAGGACTTCGGCACGCGGCCGGGGCTGCACGGTCAGGGTGTCGTACCCGGCGGCCGCGGCGAGTCCGAGCACGGCCGGAGTGACCTGAGTGCCGGGCGGGAGCAACTGGTCTCCGCTGTGGCACTCCTGACCGCGCGGCCGGATGTCCTGGCCGTGCGCGAGCGTGGAGGTCCCCCCTGCCCGAGCGGAGCCCGAAGCCTGGGGGGTGGCCTGCAGCCGTCCCTTGTCGTCGGTGTGCCCGTGTTCGCTGCGCAGGACCGCGGTGGTGCCCGGCGGGACCCGGGCACCGGTGGCGATCCGGACGGCCTCGCCGTCGCCGAGGGGCGCATGCTCGGCGTGTCCGGCGAGGATCCCCTCGTCCCGTACGTCCCAGGGACCGGGGCCCGCGACCCCCCATCCGTCCATGGCCGAGGTGTCGAAGGAGGGCAGGTCGGTGAGGGCGGTGAGGGGGGCTGCGAGAACCAGGCCGAGGGCGGTGTCGAGGGGGACACGGACGGGTTCCCGGCGCGGCACGGAACGGGCGGCGCGCTCGGCCACGGCCCGCGCCTCGGGCCAGGGCGTGGCCGTGTGCCGGGCGCCGTGCTTCGACGCGCCTGCGGCCGGCGATCGGTTCCCCGCCGCCCTGTCCACGACGGGCTCATGGGCCTCGTCGTGCCCGGTGGGACGGGGCGCGGATGCGGGCGCACCGGCACCGGGTCCCGCGAGTGGTGAAGCGGGCCCGGGGGCGTGCGGGTCCGGATCCCGGACCAGGGCGAGGGCCTCGTCCAGATCCGGGTCGCCCCGCTCCTCGGACGGAGGGGCGGGGCGGGCCTCCTGCGGACGGCCCCGGCCCCCGCTCTCGTTGGCCACGGCCAAGGCCTCCTCCACGTGGCGTTCCTCGGTGTCCAGGTGTCCCTGGGCGCCCCGCCCGGTCATTCCGTGTCCGGCTTGGCCTCGGCGGAATCCTCGTCCGCCCAGCGCAGGGCCAGCGCGGCCGCCTTGCGGGCGGCCTCGGCCACCGCCTCGGGCCCGCCGCCCGACTGCGCGGCCGCATAACCGACGAGGAACGTCGTCAGCGGAGCCGCGGGGCGGGCCACGCCGTGCGCGGCGTCGCGGGCGAGATCGAGGAGAACACCGGTGTCGACGTCGAGGTCGATGCCCAGCTCGTCCTTGACTGCGGAGATCCATTCATCCAACACGTGCTCATGCTCCCTGATACGTGTCCGGGCGGAGGCGATGTCGTCCCAGGTGTCGCAGTCGAAGGACGCGACGGGGTCGAAGATGCGTACAAGGTCCAGCCGGGCGACCAGGCGCCGCAGCGGTAGGCCGGTCAGGCCGGTGTGCTCGGTGGCCAGCCGGTCCAGTTCGCGGCGCAGGGCGGCGCTGCGGTAGGCGGCGACGAGAGTCTGGTCGCGGCCCTCGCTGTCGGTGAGCACGACCCCCTCGGCGTCGCTCGCCGCGAGTCCGCCCAGCAGCGCCCGTAGCGTCTCCTGGTCCAGGAACGGCAGATCGGCGGAGAGTACGACGACGTACCCGGCGGTGGTCCGGCTCAGGCCCGCGTCGAGCGCGGCGACCGGTCCGCCTCCGGGTGGCTCCTCACGGGCCCAGACCACCTGGCGCACGGTGGGCCTGGGCTCGGCGACGACCACCGTGGTGGCCGCGCCGGAACAGGCCGCCAGCACGCGGTCGAGCAGTGCCCGCCCGCCGACGCGCACACCGGGCTTGTCGACGCCGCCGAGCCGCCGTGCGGCACCACCGGCCAGCACGACGGCGTCGTACACATCGACACCCTGGGCGCCGGTGGTCTCGTACGCGGTCATGCCCCGAGTATGGGCGCCGCGTGGATCATTGCCACCCCCGCGCACAACGGCTGTGCGCGGGAGCTTGCTCACAGTTTCAGCGGCATCCGGTCATGGTCACGGCTCAGAGGGTGCGCAGCAGCACCGCCGGCTGTTCCACACAGTCCGCCACGTAGCGCAGGAAGCCGCCCGCCGTGCCGCCGTCGCACACCCGGTGGTCGAAGGTGAGCGAGAGCTGCACGACCTGCCGCACCGCCAGCTCCCCCTCGTGCACCCACGGCTTGGGGACGATACGGCCGACGCCGAGCATGGCCGCCTCCGGGTGGTTCACGATCGGCGTGGAGCCGTCGACACCGAACACGCCGTAGTTGTTCAGCGTGAAGGTCCCGCCGGTCAGATCACCGGGCGTGAGGGTTCCGGCGCGTGCGGCCTCGGTCAGCCGGGCGAACTCCGCGGTCAGTGACTCGGCGTCCCGTGTGTGCGCGTCCCGCACGACGGGGACGACGAGTCCCCGCTCGGTCTGCGCGGCGAAGCCGAGATGCACCTGGTCGAGCAGGACGACCTCGCGGGCCTCCATGTCGACGGTGGAGTTGAGCTCGGGGAAACGGCCGAGCGCCGAGGTGCAGATGCGGGCCAGCAGCGCGAGCAGGGAGATCTTCAGGCCGCCGGCCGCGTTCATGGCCGTGCGCGCACGCATGAGCTCCGTGGCGTCGGCGTCCACCCAGCAGGTCGCGTCCGGGATCTCGCGACGACTGCGGGAGAGCTTGTCGGCGACGGCGCCGCGCAGACCCTTGAGGGGGATGCGCGTGCCGGCGGTGGCCGCCGCGCGCATCGCCGCCCGGGGAGCCGCCGCCACAGCGCTGGGGATCGTCCCGGGCGTGTCCGCGAGAGCACTCGCAGCGGGCCCGGCCGCGACAGCCACGGTGGCCGCCGTGGCGCCACCGACCCCCGCCACCGAGGCCTTGATCGCGTCTTCCACGTCCGCCCGCAGGATCAGCCCGTCCGGCCCGGAACCCGCCAACTGCCGCAGGTCGAGGTCGTTCTCGCGGGCGAGCCTGCGGACGAGCGGGGAGATCACCGGGACGGGACCGTCGGGACGCTCCGGGACCGTGAGGCGGCGCGTCCGGCCCGTCGCGGCGGGCGCGGAGCCGAGGTCCGCCGGAGCCGGGGACCGTTCGGCGACGGAAGAGGCCGGACGGGCCACACCGTCCGCGGCCCGCGGGCCGGGCTGGTACGACCGCACCCGGCGACGTCGGGCGGGAGCGGCGGATGTGCCGTATCCGACCAGCACATTCCCGGAGGACTCCTCGGCCGGTTCGGCGGCGGCTCCGACCGCGACCGTCAACAGCGGTGCGCCCACGGGAAGTTCCGCACCCTCTTCACCGAAGCGGGCCGTGACCACGCCCCCGTAGGGGCAGGGCACCTCGACCATGGCCTTGGCCGTCTCGACCTCGACGACCGGCTGGTCGACCGCGACGACGTCGCCCACCTGGACCAGCCAGCGGACGATCTCCGCCTCGGTGAGCCCCTCCCCGAGGTCGGGCAGCCTGAACTCCAGGACCTGGGCCATCAGCTCTCCGCCTCCCACTGCAGGCGCCCTACGGCGTCGAGGATCCGGTCGACGCCCGGCAGATGGTGCCGCTCCAGCATGGGCGGCGGATACGGGATGTCGAACCCGGCCACGCGCAACACCGGAGCTTCCAGATAGTGGAAGCAGCGTTCGGTCACCCGCGCGGCGATCTCGCCGCCCGGACCGCCGAAGCCGGTCGACTCGTGGACCACCACGGCCCGGCCCGTGCGGCGCACGGACGCGGTCACGGTCTCGTCGTCGAACGGGACCAGGGAGCGCAGATCGACGACCTCGAGGTCCCAGCCCTCGGCGCGGGCCGCCTCTGCAGCCTCCAGGCAGACGGGCACCGACGGCCCGTAGGTGATCAGCGTGGCGCTCCGGCCCGCACGACGGACCACCGCACGGCCTATGGGCTCGACGGCCACGGGCTCCTCGGGGTTCCAGGAGTCCTTGGACCAGTACAGCCGCTTGGGCTCGAGGAAGACGACCGGGTCGTCGGAGGCGATCGAGGCACGCAGCAGTCCGTAGGCGTCGGCGACCGTCGCGGGCGTGACGACATGGAGCCCCGGAGTCGCCATGTAGTACGCCTCGGAGGAGTCGCTGTGATGCTCGACGCCGCCGATGCCGCCCCCGTAGGGGATACGGATGGTGATCGGCAGCGGCATCGCGCCGCGGGTGCGGTTGCGCATCCGCGAGACATGGCTGACGAGCTGCTCGAACGCCGGGTAGGCGAACGCGTCGAACTGCATCTCCACGACCGGCCGCAGGCCGTACATCGCCATGCCGACGGCCGTGCCGAGAATGCCGGCCTCAGCAAGCGGTGTGTCCGTGCAACGGTCCTCGCCGAACTCCTTGGCGAGCCCGTCGGTGACCCGGAAGACACCGCCGAGCGTGCCCACGTCCTCGCCCATGACGTGCACGGACGGGTCGGCCGCCATGGCATCGCGCAACGCTCGCGTAAGAGCCTGCGCCATGGTGGCCGGCTTGAGGGCAACGGTCGTCATCGCCCGGCTCCTTCCGGTCCGGCGGCCTCCGCGTCCAGCTCCGCCTGCACCTGGGTCTCCTGCTCGAGCAACTGGGTGGTGGGGCGGGCGTACACGTGGGCGAAGAGGTCCATCGGGTCGAGCGCGGGGTCCTGGTTCATCCGTGCCCGCAGGTCCGCAGCCATCGCCTCGGCATCGTCGCGCGCGGCCTTTATTCGGTCCTCGTCGAGCAGTCCGCGCTCCGTCAACTCGCGCTCCAGCAGCACGATCGGGTCGTGGGCGCGCCAGGCCTCGACCTCGGCGTCGCCCCGGTAGCGGGTCGCGTCGTCGGCGTTCGTGTGGGCGTCGATGCGGTAGGTCACGGCCTCGATGAGGGTGGGACCGCCGCCGGCACGCGCGTGGCGCACCGCGTCGCTGAGGACCTCGTGCACGGCGGCCGCGTCATTGCCGTCGACCAGGCGGCCCGGCATGCCGTACCCGACGGCCTTGTGGGCCAGGGAGGGCGCCGCGGTCTGCTTGGCGAGCGGGACGGAGATCGCGAAGCCGTTGTTCTGGACGAGGAAGACGACCGGTGCCTGCCAGACGGCGGCGAAGTTCATGGCCTCGTGGAAGTCGCCCTCGCTGGTGCCGCCGTCGCCGACCAGGGCGAGCGCGACCACGTCGTCGCCCTTCAGACGCGCGGCGTGCGCGAGGCCCACGGCGTGCGGCAGCTGGGTGGCGAGCGGGGTGGACAGGGGGGCCACGCGGTGCGTGTACGGGTCGTAACCGGTGTGCCAGTCGCCGCGCAGCAGGGTCAGGGCCTCGACCGGGTCGAGTCCGCGGGCGACGGCGGCGAGAGTGTCGCGGTAGCTGGGGAAGAGCCAGTCGCGCTCCTCGAGCACGAGCGCAGCGGCGACCTGACAGGCCTCCTGCCCGGTGCTGGAGGGGTAGACGGCCAGACGGCCCTGCTTGGTGAGCGCTGTCGCCTGCGCGTTGTACCGGCGGCCGCGCACCACCTGCGCGTAGAGCCGGCGCAACAGCTCCGCGTCGGCCTTGGCGGCCGCCTCGGTACCGAGGACGCGGTAGGGCAGTGCGTCGGGCAGCAGCGGAGCGGGGTCGGTACGGGGCTGCCAGGCGGGCGGCGGTGTGGGCCGGTAGGCGCCCCGCTGCTCCATGACCGTCATGACGGCACCTCCTCGTGGGAGCGGCTTCAGGCGCGCCACGGAAGTCGCGCCTCACCTACCGATTGTTCGGTCGTCGGCACATTTTGGCTACAGGCGCCTCCAGGCTGTGGACAAACGGTTCTCCACAACCTGAGATGTACGCAGTACGTCCATGGTAGAGAGGCGGGGGCGCATGGCACCTGAACAAATGGCCGAGCCGCCGGAGCACGGCCCCTCACTGTCTGTTCCACGCCTTCTCGACGCCATCGACCGCGACATCCTTCAGATCCTCCAGTCGGACGGCCGCGCCTCGATACGATCGGTCGCCGAGCGCGTCCACGTCTCGCGCGCCAATGCCTACGCCCGGATCAACAGGCTCATCGACAACGGCGTGATCCGTGGCTTCGGTGCCCGGGTGAACCACGAACGCGCCGGCCACAGCACCTCGGCGTACATCACCCTCAAAATCGTGCAGAACTCCTGGCGCACGGTCCGCGAGCAGCTGCGCATGCTGCCGGGCGCCTCCCACATCGCCCTGGTGGGCGGCGACTTCGACGTACTGCTGCTGGTGCACACGCCCGACAACAGGGCGCTGCGCGAACTGGTCCTCACACGGCTCCAGGCGATCCCCGAGGTGCTCAGCACGCGCACGCTGCTGGTGTTCGAGGAGGAGGACCTGGAGCCGGACCGCTGACCTGCGCAGGGCCCGCCCCGGCGGTCCTCAGCTGTCCTTGCACAGCCCGGAGAAGACCAACTGCACGACGGCGTCGGCGACTTCCTGCTCGCCCATGCCACGCCCCTCCGGCCGGTACCACTCCACGATCGAGTTGATCATCCCGAAGACGAGCCGCGTCGCGAGCCGCACCTCCACGTCGCCGCGGACGTCCCCGTCGGCGGCCGCGGCCTTGAGCAGCTCGGCGACCCGGTGGTCGAACTCACGGCGCCGCTCAAGCGCCCACCGCTCGGTGCCGGTGTTGCCGCGCACCCGCAGGAGCAGCGTCACATAGGGCAGTTCGGCCGTGAGCACCTCGACCATCCGCCGTACGACGTACTCCAGCCGCACCACGGCGCGCCCCACGCGCGCGCGCTCCTCGTCGAGGATCCCGAAGAGACCGTCCAGCGCCCGGCTGACGGCGCGCCGCAGCAGCTCCTCCTTGCCCGCGACGTGGTGGTAGATCGACGATTTGGAGATGCCCGCCGCCTTGGAGAGGTGCTCCATGGAGGTGCCGTCGTAGCCCCGCTCGTTGAAGACCTGCACCGCGACGGAGAGCAGACTCTCCGGGGTGTACGTGTCGCGTTTGGCGGTGGTCATGAGGTGCCCTCCCGCTTCTCGGATGCGTACGCGTGGCGGTAGAGCGCGAGGGACGGGGCGTAGCGTCCGCAGGGGTCCCGCATGTGCAGGTCGTCCAGGAGGTCGTAGGCCCAGCTGCGGCCGAGCCGGCGGCTCCATTCGAACGGCCCGAGGGGGTAGTTGACGCCGAGGCGCATCGCGGTGTCGATGTCCTCCTCGGTGGCCACGCCCTTGGCGACCGCGTCGTGCGCCAGGTCGACGATCCGGGCCACCGTGCGGGCGACGATCATGCCGGGCACGTCACCGATCACGCTGACGTCCTTGCCGAGCGCCTGGAAGAGTCCGGTGGCCTCCGCGAGGGTCTGCGGAGAGGTGTCCTGGGAGGCGGACAGGGCGATCCGGGTAGCGCTGCGGTAGTCCAGTGCCAGGTCGAAGTAGACGACGTCACGGAACTCGACGGAGGTCTGCCCGTCGGCGAGGGCCAGCTGGCCTCCGCTCGGCAGCACGAGGCGGGTGCCGTGGTCCTCGTCGTCCTCGCGGACGCCGATGCCCGCCTCACGTATCAGTGCCGGCAGTTCGGAGGCGGGCCCCAGGTCGCCCTCGGCGAAGACGTACGCGGGTGGTCGGGCCTTCTCCGCGGTGTGCGGCTCGGGCCGCTCCGCTCCGTCCGCGTAGTCGTACCAGCCCTGTCCGCTCTTGCGGCCGAGCCGGCCCGACTCGACCAGCCGCCGCTGGGCCAGCGACGGTGTGAAGCGCACGTCCTGGAAGAAGGACTCCCACACGGAGCGGGTGACGGACTCGTTGACGTCCTGCCCGATGAGGTCGGTCAGCTCGAAGGCGCCCATGCGGAAGCCGCCGGACTCGCGCAGCACCGCGTCGATCGTGGCGGGGTCGGCGGCCTGCGCCTCGTAGACCGCGAACGCCTCCGCGTAGAAGGGCCGCGCGATGCGGTTGACGATGAAGCCGGGGGTGTCCGCGCAGGCGACCGGTGTCTTGCCCCAGGCGCGGGCCGTCTCGTAGGCGCGTGTGGCCGAGGTGACGTCGGTGGCGCACCCGGAGACGACCTCCACGAGCGGCAGCAGCGGGGCGGGGTTGAAGAAGTGCAGGCCGACGAAGCGGCCCGCGTTGCGCAGGGCGCCGCCGATGGCGGTCACGGACAGGGACGAGGTATTGGTGGCGAGCAGGCAGTCGTCGCCGACGATGTCCTCCAGCTCCCGGAACAGCTGCTGCTTGACCTCGAGGCGCTCCAGCGCCGCCTCGACGACGAGCGAACAGCGTGCCAGCCCCTCCAGGCTGTCGGTGGGCAGCAGGCGGGCGCGGGCCGCGTCCCGCTCGGCACCGGTGAGCCGGTCCTTCTCGACGAGCCGGTCGAGGCGGGCGCCGATCGCGGCCGCCGCCTCGTGGGCGCGGCCCGGGACGGCGTCGTACAGCTGTACGCGATGGCCCGCGGCCAGCGCGACCTGGGCGATGCCCTGGCCCATGGTGCCGGTGCCCACGACGGCCACGGGGCTGCTGAGGTCGAGTGCTGTCATGTGCGCGATCCTCCCGCACGGTGTTTTCCACAGATGCGGCGGTCCCCCTTGTCCCGACCGATCGTTCGGTTACTCTAACTCTGTCCGCCTGTTCCTGCCCAGGTCATGAGTTCAAGGAAGAGCTCAAGAGACGAGGAGTTGGTCCCGCATGGCCGCCGAACTCACCGCGCACCAGCTGATCGCCCAGCATCGGCCCACTCTCGACCAGGCGCTGGAAGCGATCCGCACGCGCGCGTACTGGTCCCCGCACCCCGAGCACCCCAAGGCCTACGGCGAGGGCGACAGCCTGGACGCAGCGGCGGGCAAGGCCGCCTTCGACGCCCTCCTGAACACCCGCCTCGACCTCGGCCAGCCCGGCACGGACGACTGGACGGGCGCGGAAGTGTCGCCGTACGGAATCGAGTTGGGGATCACCTACCCCCACGCTGACATCGACGTCCTGCTGCCCGCCATGCGCGCGGGCCAGAAGGCGTGGCGCGACGCCGGCGCGGAGACGCGCGCGGTCGTGTGCCTGGAGATCCTCAAGCGCATCAGCGACCGGACGCACGAGTTCGCGCACGCCGTCATGCACACCAGCGGCCAGGCCTTCATGATGGCGTTCCAGGCGGGCGGCCCGCACGCGCAGGACCGCGGCCTGGAAGCGGTCGCCTACGCCTACGTGGAGCAGATCCGCACACCGGACACCGCTGAGTGGACCAAGCCCCAGGGCAAGCGTGACCCGCTGGCGCTCACGAAGACGTATCTGCCCGTCCCGCGCGGCACCGCGCTGGTCATCGGCTGCAACACCTTCCCGACGTGGAACGGCTACCCGGGTCTGTTCGCGTCCCTGGCCACGGGCAACGCGGTCCTGGTGAAGCCCCACCCGCGCGCAGTGCTGCCGCTCGCGCTCACCGTGCAGGTGGCCCGGCAGGTGCTCGCCGAGGCGGGCTTCGACCCGAACCTGGTCGCCCTGGCCGCCGAGCGCCCCGGCGAGGGCATCGCCAAGACGCTGGCCGTCCGCCCGGAGATCCGGATCATCGACTACACGGGCTCCACGGCGTTCGGCGACTGGCTGGAGACCAACGCCCGTCAGGCGCAGGTCTACACGGAGAAGGCCGGCGTCAACACGGTGATCGTGGAGTCGACGGACAACTACAAGGGGATGCTGTCGAACCTGGCGTTCTCCCTGTCCCTGTACAGCGGCCAGATGTGCACCACCCCGCAGAACCTGCTGATCCCCCGGGACGGCATCACCACCGACGAGGGCCCGAAGTCGTACGACGAGGTGGTCGCCGATCTCGCGCGGTCGGTGGGCGGCCTGCTCGGCGACGACGCCCGCGCGAACGCCCTGCTCGGCGCGATCGTGAACCCCGACGTCAAGGCCCGCCTCGAGGCGGCCGCCGGCCTCGGCGAGGTCGCTCTGGCCTCGCGGGAGATCACCAACCCGGAGTTCCCGGGCGCGGTCGTCCGTACGCCGGTGATCGTGAAGCTCGACGGCGCCAAGCCGGACGCTGAGGCCGCTTACATGAGCGAGTGCTTCGGCCCGGTCGCCTTCGCGGTCGCCGTCGACTCGGCGGCGGACGCGGTGGAGCTGCTGCGGCGCACCATCAGGGACAAGGGCGCCATGACCGTCGGCGCGTACACCGCCTCCGAAGAGGTGGAACAGGCCGTCGAGGAAGCCTGTCTGGAGGAGTGCGCCCAGCTCTCGCTCAATCTGACCGGCGGGGTGTACGTCAACCAGACGGCCGCCTTCTCCGACTTCCACGGCTCGGGCGGCAACCCGGCAGCCAACTCGGCCCTGTGCGACGGCGCGTTCGTGGCGAACCGCTTCCGCGTGGTGGAGGTGCGCCGGGAGGCGTAGGACCGGCTCAGGCGGGTGCGCCCCCGGTGGCGCTCCAGTGGTACAGCGTCATGGCCACGCTGGTCGCGAGGTTGTAGCTGGAGACCTGGGGGCGCATCGGCAGGGCCACCAGGTGGTCCGTGCGGGCGCGGATCTCGGCGGACAGACCGGTGCGCTCGGAGCCGAAGGCGAGGACGGCGTCGTCGGGGAGCTTCAGCCCGCGAATGTCCTCGCCCTCCGGGTCCAGCGCGAACAGCGGGCCGGGCGGCAGCTCGGCCACGGTCAGCCGTTCCACGGTGGTCGCGAAGTGCAGCCCGGCTCCGCCCCGGACCACCGTCGGATGCCACGGGTCGAGCGTGCCGGTCGTGACCACGCCGGTCGCGCCGAATCCGGCCGCGAGCCGGATCACCGCGCCCGTGTTGCCCAGGTTGCGGGGGTTGTCGAGAACGACCACGGGTGCGCTGCGGGGTGTGCGCCTGAGGATCTCCAGGTCGGCCTCGCGCGAGGGACGCTCGGCGAGAGCGGCGACCCCGGTGGGGTGCGGGCGCGGTACGAGTGCCCGGTAGGTGTCCTCCGGGACCTCCGACAGGAGCGCGTCCAGGGTGTCGCGCACATCGGGAGCCAGCTCGTCAGCGAGGGCGAGCGCCGCCCGCCGGTCGGTGGTGACGGCCACCGGGACGCACGCACGGAACCGCACCGCGTGTTTGAGCGCGTGGAAGCCGTCGAGCAGCACGGAGGTGGCGGCGAGCCTGTGCCAGGTGCTCAGCAGGGCGGTAGCACCGCGGGACGGATCCGTCATGCCCTGCAGCCTACGTGCGGCGCGGGCCGGACGGCCTCGCGCGGATCACAGGCGGCCGGCTGCGCGGTGGGGCGGGCCGCACGGCACGGGCACGGCTCGCCCGTCACGCGGCTCCGCCGATGTGCGGCTCACGCCCGCGAGCCGGCCGGCGTGTGCTCGGACGCCTCCTCGGTGGGCTGCTTCTCCCCGCGCGGACCGGGCAGCGTGAGGCGGGCCAGACCCCTGGGAACGAACCGTCCGCGTAGGCGAGCCGTCCATGCGCCCAGCTGCCGCAGGAAGGACGTCGGCAGGAACACGGCATCGGCGGCGATCATGGCGAGCGAGAAGAAAGGCAGTCCGAGGACCACTGCGATCACCGTGTGCTCGGTCATCATCAACGTCAGCAGGACATTCTTCGCGCGCCGGTTGAGCAGGGTGAACGGGAAGGCGACCTGCACGGCGACCGTTCCGTACGTCACCAGCAGCACTGCGGCGCCGTGCGAGGACATCAGCTCCGACAGGGCGGGCCAGGGCGAGAAGTAGTCCAGGTGGAGCGGATAGTAGACCGCGGTGCCGTCCTGCCAGCGGGAACCCTGGATCTTGTACCAGCCGGCGGTCGAGTAGATCAGACACGCCTCGGCCATGATCACGAGCAGGGCGGCGTTGTGGACGACGTTGGCGATCACGTCCAGCAGGATGCGCGGCTCGGAGTGCAGCGCACGCCTGCCGACGTACCACCACAGCCCGTGGACGGCCCACAGCACCCAGAACACGACGAGCCAGTCGAGGCCCAGGTGGCCCGCGCCCGTCGCCACGGCCAGCGCGATACCGAGCACGCACCACAGAACAGGGCCCGCCCGGTCGGGCGCCGGGGACTCCCCACGCGCGCGTGCCGCCCGGGCCCGCCGTACGCGTCGCTCGTCCAGTGACCACACCTGCCCGCAGCGGGTGAACACCAGGTAGATCGCCATCAGGTGGATGACGTTGTCACCGCCGTCGCCCATGAAGACGCTGCGGTTCTGGAGCGAGAGCACACCGACCATGAACAGCACGGACATCGCGCGGGTGCGCCAGCCGACCAGCAGCAGGGCGCTCGAGAGCAGCGCGAGGGCGTACACGGCCTCGAGCCACGCCCGGCTGTCGGACCACATCAAGACGGTGAAGGCGTGGTTGCTCGCGATGAGTTGCCGGGCCAGGTCCCAGCTCCACGGTCCGTCCGGTCCGTACATCTCCTGTCGGTGAGGGAACTCGCGCAGCAGGAAAAGCAGCCAGGTGGCCGAGAAGCCGATGCGAACGACCGCTGTCTGATAGGGACCGAGGGCGGCCTCGGTGACGCGGCCGATGCCGCGCGAGAGGGCAGGAGTGAGCCGGCTCATCAGGTGCTCGCCCCCGTCTGCTGCCCTTCCGGCACCGACCACCAGGGCAGCTCACGGTAGACGGGCGTTGGGGACACCTGCTCTCCGCTCCACTCGGGGGGCGGCACATTGGTGGTGCGGGAGCGGACCTGGACGCGTGCGAGGGTCTCGCCGCGACGGACCGCGTGCTCACGGCCGAGGCGCAGCACGACCAGGCGGCGTACATAGTTCTCGGACAGAGCCCCGCGCAGGCCCGAGGGCCGGTTCTCGCCGTCGTGCGAGGCGAGGTAGAAGTCCCAGGCGCGGCGCAGTTCGTTCTGCTGGGTGTGGCTCGGCAGCAGATTGCCGTGGATGGCGGCGCCGTCCAGCGCGGACAGGTCGTACCAGCCGGTCGTCCGCACACTGCCGTCCGATGTGAGCACCTCGGCGCGGACCTGGACGTCGATGTTCTGCTGCAGCGGATTGGGGGCGAAGAGCTTCCAGTTCTGCTCGAACTCGGGATAGATCCATGCGTCGATCGCCTTGCCGTGCTTCTTGGTGACGGTGTTCGACGGCGCGACGTGCAGGAACACCATCCCGAGGTGCACACAGGCGGCGACGGCGACGACCGCGAGCGCCACAGCGGCGGCGATCTGGTACCGCTGGGAGAGGGCGGCCATACCGCGACGACATGCGGCCGGCTCCGCGTCACCGGGATCGGCGACGGGGGTGGGCGGCCGTCCGGGCGGGGCCGCCGCGTCCGGGGCAGGACCGCCCCTCTCTGCAGGCCGCGCGACTTCGGCCGCCTCGTCGGGGTCCGGGCCGCCCGCGTCCGAAGCCCGCGCGGCCTCGGCCGCCGACGGGTTCTCCGGCAGGTCTCTCACGGCGCCCTCGGGCGGGCGTGACCCCGGATCGTCGGAACCGCCCGGCTGGTCCGGCCGGGCCTCCGGTTCCTCGTCGTACACGTCCATCCCGCCCCGTCTTTCCCGCCCCGTCTTCGGAGCCTCGCCTGCCTGGTGCCGCGCCCTGCCGCTGTCGGCACGGGCCGCTCACCCGTTCGCAGCACGACGCGGCATGTGCACCGGAACGGTACTCAGACCCACCCGTACCGCACACCCCAATGGACACAGCAGGCGGACCCCGGCTCGGAGGTTGTCCACAGCGGTTGACACCCTACGGCGCCTCGGCCCACCATTGAATCCGACGGACCGAACGATCGGTCGGGAGACGGAGTGGTCGAGGGGGACCTCATGGCGACAGCAGCAGCGCACCGGACGGCCCAGGCGGACGGCACGGCACCGGCGGACACGGCGGCCTACCAGGCCATCTTCGACGCCGCCGTCGCCGCCGAGGAGCGCATCGAGCCGCGCGACTGGATGCCCGACGCCTACCGGGACACCCTGGTCCGGCAGATCGCCCAGCACGCGCACTCCGAGATCATCGGCATGCAGCCGGAGGCCAACTGGATCACCCGCGCCCCCTCCCTGCGCCGCAAGGCGATCCTGATGGCCAAGGTCCAGGACGAGGCGGGCCACGGCCTGTACCTGTACAGCGCGGCGGAAACGCTCGGCACAAGCCGCGACGAGCTGCTCGACAAGCTGCACAGTGGCCGGCAGAAGTACTCGTCGATCTTCAACTACCCCACGCTGACGTGGGCGGACGTCGGCGCCATCGGCTGGCTCGTGGACGGCGCGGCGATCACCAACCAAGTGCCCCTGTGCCGCTGTTCCTACGGCCCGTACGCGCGCGCCATGGTCCGTATCTGCAAGGAAGAGTCCTTCCACCAGCGTCAGGGGTACGAGCTGCTGCTCGCCCTGAGCCGCGGAACACCCGAGCAGCACGCGATGGCTCAGGACGCGGTGAACCGCTGGTGGTGGCCGTCCCTGATGATGTTCGGCCCGCCCGACGACGAGTCGGCACACTCCGCGCAGTCGATGGCGTGGAAGATCAAGCGGCACTCGAACGACGAGTTGCGCCAGCGCTTCGTGGACATCTGCGTCCCGCAGGCCGAATCGCTGGGCCTCACGCTCCCCGACCCGGCACTCACATGGAACGAGGAGCGGGGACACTACGACTTCGGCCCGATCGACTGGACCGAGTTCTGGGAAGTCCTCAAGGGCAACGGCCCCTGCAACGAGCAGCGGATAACACGGCGCAGGCAGGCGCACGACGAAGGCGCATGGGTACGGGAGGCGGCCGCGGCCCACGCGGCGAAGCACAACGGCGGAACGGGAGCGACGCACACATGACGAACACCGACTGGCCCCTGTGGGAGGTCTTCGTGCGCTCCCGCCGAGGCCTCTCACACACCCACGCTGGCAGCCTGCACGCCCCGGACGCCGAACTGGCCCTGCGCAATGCGCGCGACCTGTACACCCGGCGCGGTGAGGGTGTCTCCATCTGGGTCGTCCCGTCGTCCGCCATCACGGCGTCCTCGCCGGACGAGAAGGACCCGTTCTTCGAGCCGGCCGCCGACAAGCCGTACCGGCACCCGACGTTCTACGAGATCCCGGAGGGGGTGAAGCACCTGTGACCGCCACCGTGCACACCGCGGCCGCACTGGCCCTCGGCGACGACGCCCTGGTGCTGTCACACCGTCTGGGGGAGTGGGCCGGCCTCGCGCCGGTGCTCGAGGAGGAGGTCGCGCTCGCCAACATCGCCCTCGACCTGCTCGGACAGGCCCGGGTGCTGCTGTCGATGGTGGGCGACGAGGACGAGCTCGCGTACCTCCGTGAGGAGCGTGCCTTCCGCAATCTGCAACTGGTGGAGCAGCCCAACGGCGACTTCGCCCACACCATTGCCCGCCTGCTGTACTTCTCCACCTACCAGCGCCTCCTTTACAGCCACCTGACCGCGGGCCAGAGCGAGTTCGCCGGTCTCGCGGCCAAAGCGGTCAAGGAGGTCGCCTACCACCAGGACCACGCCGAGCAGTGGACGCTGCGACTCGGCGACGGCACGGACCTCAGCCACGAGCGGATGGGACGCGCCTGCGAGGCGCTGTGGCGGTTCACGGGTGAGATGTTCCTGCCGATCGACGGTGTGGACGTCGACTGGACGGGTATGAAGGACGCCTGGCTGGACTCGGTGAGCGATGTCCTGCACCGGGCCACCCTTCAGGTCCCCGAGGGACCGCAGTCCGGGGCGTGGACCGCCGGCGCCGGGCGGCAGGGCCTGCACACCGAATCCTTCGGGCGGATGCTCGCCGAGATGCAGCATCTGCACCGCAGTCACCCGGGTGCGACATGGTGACCGCCACCGCCCTCGAAGAAGAACTGCGCCGGCTGGCCGGCTCGGTCCCGGACCCCGAGCTGCCCGTGCTCAGCCTGGAGGAACTGGGCGTTCTGCGGGCCGTCCACGTCCGCGGCGCGGACACGGTGGAGGTCGAGCTGACCCCCACATACACGGGATGCCCCGCCATCGAGGCGATGTCCGTGGACATAGAGCGGGTGCTGCACGCACACGGTGTGCGGAACGTCGTCGTGCGCACGGTGCTCACCCCCGCCTGGTCCACGGACGACATCTCCGAGGAGGGCCGCCGCAAGCTGCGGGAGTTCGGGATAGCGCCCCCACGCGTACGGCACCGGGAAACAGCCGGTCCGGTGCCCGTGCAGCTGGGCCCGACACGTACGGTCCCCGACTCGCCCCACCCGCAGGACGAACCCGTGCACTGCCCGCACTGCGGATCCTCCGAGACCGAACTGCTGAGCCGCTTCTCGTCCACCGCCTGCAAGGCGCTGCGCCGCTGCCTGGCCTGCCGCGAGCCGTTCGACCACTTCAAGGAGTTGTGATGGCCCGGTTCCACCTACTCCCGGTGGCCGCGGTCGACCGGCTGACCGACGACTCCGTGGCCCTGACGTTCACCGTGCCCCCCGCCCTGCGCGAGGAGTACCGGCACGCCCCCGGCCAGCACCTGGCCCTGCGCCGCACCGTGGACGGCACGGAGGTTCGCCGCACCTACTCGATCTGCTCCCCCGCCCCGGCACCGGACGGCGAGGGGCCCCGCACACTCCGCGTCGGAGTACGCCTGGTCGACGGCGGTGCCTTCTCCACGTACGCGCTCAAGGAGATCGCCGTCGGCGACGAACTCGAGGTGATGACTCCGGCGGGGCGGTTCACGGTGGAGCCCGCACCCGGGCTGTACGCGGCGGTGGTGGGCGGCAGCGGGATCACCCCCGTGCTGTCGATCGCGACGACACTGCTGGCGCGGGAGCCGCGGGCTCGGTTCTGCCTCATACGCAGCGATCGTACGTCCGCCTCGACGATGTTCCTGGAGGAGGTCGCCGACCTCAAGGACCGCTTCCCAGAGAGGTTCCAGCTGGTCACGGTGCTCTCCCGGGAGGAACAGCAGGCGGGACTGCCGTCCGGACGTCTGGACCGGGAGCGGCTGTCCGGGCTGCTGCCGGCGCTGCTGCCGGTGGACGAGGTGGCCGGCTGGTTCCTGTGCGGACCGTTCGGGCTGGTGCAGTCGGCGGAGCGAGTGCTGCGCGGGCTCGGGGTGGCGCGGACGCGCATCCACGAGGAGATATTCCATGTGGACGCCGGGGCCCTGGTCCCGCCCTCCGTACCGGCTCCTGCACACAGCACGGTGACCGCCCGGCTCGACGGACGCGGCGGAACCTGGCCGGTGCAGGACGGCGAGTCACTGCTGGAGACGGTGCTGCGCAACCGTCCCGACGCGCCCTACGCCTGCAAGGGCGGGGTGTGCGGGACCTGCCGGGCCTTCCTGGTCTCGGGCGAAGTGCGCATGGATCGCAATTTCGCGCTGGAGCCGGAGGAGACGGACGCGGGATATGTACTGGCATGCCAGTCGCATCCCGTCACGGAGCGAGTGGAGCTCGACTTCGACCGGTGAGCGGAGGGACGGCCGGCACAGATGAACTGCGGGCGGCCGACCGACACATGGCGACGGTGCTCGTGGCGCCGATGCCTCGTCCGGCCGTTCCCTTCTTCTAGAACCTGTTCTATCTTGACGCTCCGTCAGGGAACCGGATCCGCCGGGAGGACAGGCCGTGGACTTCACCTTCAGCGAGGAGCAGCAGGCGGCGCTCGAAGCGGCGAAGGCCGTGTTCGCCCGCGTAGCGCCGGACGGGGTGCCCAGTCCCGCACTGGCCTCGGGCGCCGTCGCCGACGATTTCGACCGGGCGCTGTGGGCGCGGCTCGCCGACGCGGACCTGTTGAGCCTGCTGCTCGACACCGAGTACGGCGGGGCGGGCCTCGACCCGATCGCCCTCTGCATGGTGCTGCGGGAGTCGGCGAAGGTCCTGGCCCGCGTACCGCTGCTGGAGAGCACAGCCGCGGCCGCAGCAGTACAGGCCTACGGCAGCCCGGAGTTGAAGGAGGAACTGCTCACCCGGGCGGGGCGCGGAGAACAGGTCCTCACGGTCGCCGCACACGGCCGCACCGGCCACGACCCTGCCGAACTCGCGGTGGTCGCACGCCGGGACACAGACGGCACCTGGGTGCTGGACGGGATGCACACAGCGGTGCCCTGGGCGTACAACGCCGACGCCGTCCTCCTGCCCGCACACACCGACTACTCGGGCCGCACCGTCCTCGCCCTGGTGCCCCGGGGGCACGAAGACGTCGTAACGGCCGAACAGTTCTCCACCACGGGGGAACGGCTCGCGGAACTACGGCTCGAATCGGCGCGGCTCGCACCGCGGTACGTGCTCGACGCCGAGGGGGCCTGGGAGTGGCTGCGACTGCTGCTCACCACCGGGACATGCGCGCTCGCGCTCGGTCTCGGCGAAGCCGTGCTGGGGATGACGAGCGAGTACACGGGGAAACGGGAACAGTTCGGCCACCCGGTCGCCACGTTCCAGGCGGTCGCCGTACAGGCCGCCGACCGGTACATCGACCTGCGCGCCATGGAAGCCACACTCTGGCAGGCCGCATGGCGGATCGGCTCCGGGGCGGCGGGTGCGCTGCCGGCGTCGGGGGACGTGGCGGTGGCGAAGATCTGGGCGTCGGAAGGCGTACGGCGGGTGGTACAGACGGCGCAGCATCTGCACGGGGGCTTCGGCGCCGACGTCGACTACCCACTGCACCGCTACCACGCGTGGGCCAAGCACCTGGAACTCTCGCTCGGCCCGGCCGCCGCACACGAGGAGACACTGGGCGACCTGCTCGCGACACATCCACTGAGATGAGCGGCGGCCCGCCCCGAGGCGGCCCACGGACCCCGGTCTACAGCACGAAGCCCAACTCGCCCTTGGCGTCCACAAGGGGACGGCCCGCGGCCGCCCAGACCTGCATGCCGCCGTCGACGTTCAACGCGTCGATGCCCTGCTGGACCAGATACATCGCGACCTGAGCCGAACGGCCACCGGAGCGGCAGATCACATGGACCCTGCCGTCCTGCGGCGCCGCCTCAGTGAACTCTCCGTACCGTGCGACGAACTCGCTGAGGGGGATGTGCAGCGCCCCCTCGGCGTGACCCGCCTGCCACTCGTCGTCCTCGCGGACGTCCAGCAGGAAGTCGCCGTCCTTGAGGTCCGCGACCCCGACCGTGGGCACACCAGCTCCGAAATGCATGCTTCGACGCTACCCGACGACAACCCGAACGCGCCTCGACCCCCGATGACCAGCACCGTACGCGATCGGCCGCGTACGGACGATCACCTCACGGCCGCCGTCAGGAAGCCGTTGTCGACGCGGTCGGCTCAGCCGCGCAGCGCCTCCAGCTCGGCCTGCCTCTCCGCCACCTGGGCCAGCAGCTGTTCCGCGATGTCGTCGAGGAGACGGTCGGGATCGTCGGGAGCGAGCCGGAGCATCGATCCGATCGCGCTCTCCTCCAGCTCCCGAGCCACGAGCGTGAGCATTTCCTTGCGCTGCGCAAGCCATTCGAGGCGTGTGTAGAGCTCCTCGCTGCGGCTCGGCCTGCGCTCCTGGGGGACGGGGCCCGCCGCCCACTCCTCGGACAGTTCCCGCAGCAGGGCCTCGTCGCCCCGGGCGTAGGCGGCGTTGACCCGGGCGATGAACTCGTCGCGCCGCTTGCGCTCGTTCTGGTCCTGGGCCAGGTCGGGGTGGGCCTTGCGGGCGAGCGCGCGGAAGAGCTTGCGGGCCTCATCGCTGGGGCGCACGCGCTGCGGGGGCCGCACGGGCCGGTCCGTCAGCATGGCCTCGGCCTCCGCGAACAGCCCTTCCTCGGGGTCCATCCAGCCGTGGAACAGTTCCTCGACCCCCGGCATCGGCATGACCCGGGCGCGTGCCTCCTGGGCGCGGCGTATGTCCTCTGGGTCGCCGGAACGGGCGGCCCGCGCCTCGGCGATCTCCGCCTCCAGTTCGTCGAGGCGCGTGTACATCGGGCCCAGCTTCTGGTGGTGCAGCCGGGAGAAGTTCTCGACCTCGACGCGGAACGTCTCCACGGCGATCTCGTACTCGATCAACGCCTGCTCGGCGGCCCGCACGGCCCGCTCCAGCCGCTCCTCGGGCCGCGCCTCGCCCCCGGCACGGTCCCCTCCTGGGCCCGCGCCTTCCCCGGACCCGGCGCCCTCGGCAACCGGCTCCTCGGCAGCGGACAGGGACTGGCTCTGCTCGGCTTCGGGCGTCGTCACCGGACCAGCGTAAGACACGTACGCAGAGCCGTTTCCCGGTCCGCCGAAGTCCTCGGCTTCCGGGATCAGCGGGCGCCCAGGGGCGGGCTCGAGCGCTTGGGGGCCTCCCCCTCCCCCTCCCTCCCCACCCCCCCCGAACTCAGACCCCCGTCTCCCCCTGAATCCGCCCACCACGCACCGCCGCCACCAGTTCCGCGTGGTCCGCCTCCGTGCGGTCCGCGTAGGACACGGCGAACGTGGCTATCGCCTCGTCCAGTTCCTCGTTCTTGCCGCAGTAGCCGGAGATCAGGCGCGGGTCGGCGCTGTGCGCGTGGGCGCGGGCCAGCAACGCTCCGGTCATACGGGCGTAGTCGTCGATCTGGTCGGCGGCCAGCGCCGCGGGTTCGACGCTGCCCTTGCGGTTGCGGAACTGCCGTACCTGGTAGGGCCGTCCGCCGACCGATGTCCAGCCGAGCAGGATGTCGCTGACGACCTGCATCCGCTTCTGGCCGAGGACGACCCGGCGGCCTTCGTGCTCCACCTCCGGCAGCGGGTGGCCGGCCGTGGCCAGATGGGGGAGCAATGCGGACGGCCGGGCCTCTTTGACCTGAAGGATGAGCGGCTCGCCCCGGTGGTCGAGGAGCAGCACGACGTACGAGCGCATGCCCACGCTGCCCGTGCCGACCACGCGGAACGCCACGTCGTGCACCGCGTACCGGGCCAGAAGCGGGAGGCGGTCCTCGGACAGCGTCGTCAGATACTCCTCCAGCGAGGCCGCGACCGCCGCCGCCTCGGCGTCAGGTATGCGGCGCAGCACCGGCGATGCGTCCACGAAACGACGGCCGCCGTCCTCGACGGGTTCGGTGGACTTCGCCGCGAACCGTCCGCTCGTGTTGTTCCGCGCCTTCTCCGAGACCCGTTCCAGTGTGCCGAGGAGATCGTGGGCGTCGGTGTGGGAGACCAGTTCCTCGTCGGCGATCGCGTTCCAGGCGTCCAGGACCGGGAGCCTGGCCAGCAGGCGCAGGGTGCGGCGGTAGGCGCCCACCGCGTCGTGCGCCGCCGCCCGGCAGGTGTCCTCGTCGGCCCCCGCCTCACGGCCGGCGAGGACCAGCGAGCTGGCGAGGCGCTTGAGGTCCCATTCCCAGGGGCCGTGCACCGTCTCGTCGAAGTCGTTCAGATCGATGACCAGGCCGCCGCGCGCGTCTCCGTACAGGCCGAAGTTCGCGGCGTGTGCGTCGCCGCAGATCTGGGCGTTGATGCCCGTCATCGGGGTGCGCGCGAGGTCGTATGCCATGAGGCCCGCCGAGCCCCGCAGGAACGCGAAGGGTGTGGCGGCCATCCTGCCGACGCGTATCGGTGTGAGCTCGGGAATCCGGCCGCGGTTGGACTCCTGCACCGCGGTGACCGCGTCGGGGCGATAGGCGTCCAACGCCAGTTCGGCGTGTGCCCGGCGGCGTACGCGGCTCCGCAGAGCCTTGCCCTCCTCCTTGGGGGAGCCCTGGACCGGCCACCGCGCGAAGCCGCGCACCGGGGAGATCCTCGCCTCCTGGCGCGGCACCGCCGCCCCGGCCTCCGTACCGACCTCGGCCACACCGACCGCCTCCCCCGCTGACCATGCCGCCGTATGAACATCAACTGCGGACGACCGTACAGCCGGGTGCCGGAAGGCGTCAGACCCTGTGGACAAGTCGGCCTCTGTGGAAAACCCCGTCGGTTGCGGCACGTTCGCCTCGCCGACCGCGCCACGGCCGTCCGACCGCGCCACCGGGTGTCCCGGCGGTCAGGCATCAAACGCACCGGAAGCCGCGGACCGCTCGGCCCGGCCCCGGAGGCCGGAAGGGGACGAGCGCCCGCCCCGAACGCCACCCGCCCCCGCTCCGAAGGCGGCTACCTCTGCCGGAATCCGAAGTCCGCATGTCTGAGAGCTTCCTCACATCCTGTACTGCGCCAAGGATGCTCTCCTCGAGCCGAAAACGGCGAGAAGGTCGTCATCGGGATCCGATGACGACCTTCTCGTGTGGTGCGCGAGGGGGGAGTTGAACCCCCACGCCCTTGCGGGCACTGGAACCTGAATCCAGCGCGTCTGCCTATTCCGCCACCCGCGCATTGGGTGTGCCCTCCGGCTCCGGCCCTTCTCGGTGCCGGCGCCTTCCGACATCCAGAACATTAGCACGCTGGAGAGGGTGCGTTCACATCCCTTATCCCACCCGGCCCGGGGCCCGACCCCCGGAAACCGGGGCCCGGGCCCGACCGGCCAAGACCATGGCCGACCAGCCAAGATCGTGGCCGGCCGGCCGCGGGCTTGTGCCGTACCCGGTCCGCTCATCGTCGAGCGCAGAGGGATGGTGCTCGGCATTCCGGCCGGCCCCGGCGTCCGGCGCCCGGACCCGGCTGCGGACTGCCGCCGTCCGCCCTCGATCCCGTCGTGTCTCACAACATCTCGACCTGTGCCTGCTCACGTATCAACCTCGTACCGGTCCGACGCATCTCCCCAGGAGACGGACAGGGTCCACGGTCAGGTGCGGGACACTGGTCTGCAGCCGCCTCTACGATCCATGCCAGGAGTGCATCCGAGAAGTACGCGCAAGGAGTACGTCCGGAATGAGTTCGAAGGGGTCGTCGGCAGGGAACCCCCCGTGGCGTCGACACCCGTCGACAGGGCCGACAGGGGGAACCAGCCGATTTTCCGGCGCGTGGATACGATCAGTAAGCAGTACCAGGTACGAAGCAGAACGCAGGACGACAGCGAAGGAGGAGGTGCCCTGTGGGAGTCCTGAAGAAGTTCGAGCAGCGTCTCGAAGGTCTGGTCAACGGCACCTTCGCCAAGGTGTTCAAGTCCGAGGTCCAGCCTGTGGAGATCGCCGGAGCGCTCCAGCGGGAGTGCGACAACAACGCGACCATCTGGAACCGCGACCGGACCGTCGTCCCCAACGACTTCATCGTGGAGCTGAGCGCGCCGGACTTCGAGCGGCTCAGTCCCTACTCGGGGCAGCTCGGGGACGAGCTGGCCGGCATGGTGCGCGACTACGCCAAGCAGCAGCGCTACACCTTCATGGGGCCCATCAAGGTCCACCTGGAGAAGGCCGACGACCTCGACACCGGTCTGTACCGGGTGCGCAGCCGTACGCTCGCCTCCTCCACCGACCAGCAGGCTCCTGCGTCCGCTCCGGCGGGCCGGCAGAGCCCCGGCGGCTACGGCTACTCGCCGGCCGTCGGCTCCCCGGGTGTCCCGCCCATGCCGTCCGCGCCGCCGCCCGGTGCGCGGCCGGGTGCCGCGTCCTACGGCCAGCGGCCGGCGACCGCGCCCACGGCGGGCGGGCGCACCCGCTACTGGGTCGAGATCAACGGCGTCCGCCATCAGATCTCCCGCCCGACGCTGGTGCTGGGCCGCAGCACCGAAGCCGACGTGCGGATCGACGACCCCGGCGTCTCGCGCCGGCACTGTGAGATCCGGACCGGAACGCCCTCGACGATCCAGGATCTCGGGTCCACCAACGGCATCGTGGTGGACGGACAGCACACCACCCGCGCTACGCTCCGCGACGGCTCGCGGATCGTCGTGGGCAGCACCACCATCATTTACCGGCAAGCCGAAGGGTGAAGCGGGGGCAATGTCAGAGCTGACCCTCACGGTCATGCGGCTGGGTTTCCTGGCCGTACTGTGGCTGTTCGTGATCGTGGCCGTGCAGGTCATCCGCAGCGACCTGTTCGGTACGCGTGTCACACAGCGCGGCTCGCGCCGGGACAACGGGCGGCCTCAGCAGGCCGCCCGTCAGGCGGCGCCCCCGCCGCAGCGCCAGCAGTCGGGCGGCGGCCGTCAGCGCCGTGGTGCCCCCACCAACCTGGTCGTCTCCGAGGGCTCCCTGACGGGCACGACGGTCGCGCTGCAGGGCCAGACCATCACGCTCGGCCGTGCCCATGACAGCACTATCGTGCTGGACGACGACTACGCCTCGAGCCGGCACGCCAGGATCTATCCCGACCGGGACGGGCAGTGGATCGTCGAGGACCTCGGGTCCACGAACGGCACGTACCTCGACCGGACCCGGCTGACGACCCCCACACCGATTCCACCGGGTGCGCCGATCCGCATCGGCAAGACCGTGATCGAGCTGCGGAAGTAGTACGACAATGAGCGAGCGGAGCGAGCACGCAGCGGTGGCCCACATCCCGGGCCCCGGCGCGCTCCCGACCGGAGGGTGGGCACCGTGCGGATGTACCCGGAGCCGACGGGCGAGGTGCGCATGAGTCTGTCACTGCGCTTCGCCGCCGGATCGCACAAAGGCATGATCCGCGAGGGCAACGAGGACTCCGGTTACGCCGGTCCGCGCCTGCTCGCGATCGCGGACGGGATGGGCGGCCAGGCGGCCGGCGAGGTCGCCTCCTCCGAGGTGATCTCCACCATCGTCCCGCTCGACGACGACATCCCCGGCTCCGACATTCTCACCTCGCTCGGCTCTGCGGTGCAGCGCGCCAACGACCAGTTGCGGGCGATGGTCGAGGAGGACCCCCAGCTCGAGGGCATGGGGACCACGCTCACCGCCCTGCTGTGGACCGGTCAGCGGCTGGGCCTCGTCCACGTCGGCGACTCCCGGGCCTATCTGCTGCGGGACGGCGTCCTTACGCAGATCACCCAGGACCACACCTGGGTGCAGCGGCTCGTCGACGAGGGCCGCATCACGGAGGAGGAGGCCACCACCCACCCGCAGCGCTCCCTTCTGATGCGCGCGCTGGGCAGTGGCGACCACGTCGAACCCGACCTGTCCATCCGTGAGGTGCGGGCAGGCGACCGGTATCTGATCTGCTCCGACGGACTGTCCGGGGTCGTCTCCCACCAGACCATGGAGGAGACCCTCGCCAGCTACCAGGGCCCGCAGGAGACCGTGCAGGAGCTGATCCAGCTCGCGCTGCGCGGCGGCGGCCCGGACAACATCACGGTCATCGTGGCCGACGTCCTCGACCTGGACACCGGGGACACCCTCGCGGGGCAGCTCTCCGACACTCCGGTCGTGGTGGGTGCGGTCGCCGAGAACCAGCTCCACCTGCACGACAACGGCATCATGCAGACGCCCGCCGGCCGCGCCTCGGGCCTCGGCCGCCAGATGCCCGGACAGGGCGGTGGCGGCGAGTTCGGCCCGCCCGGCAGCGGCGACACCACCGGCTACACCCCGGCGGGCAGCTTCGGTGACTACTCCGACGAGGACTTCGTCAAGCCGCGCCGGGGCCGCAAGTGGCTGAAGAGATCCTTCTCCACCGTTCTCGCGCTCGCCGTCATCGGCGGTGGGTGCTACGGCGCCTACCGGTGGACGCAGACGCAGTACTACGTCGGCGCCAACGGTGAGCACGTGGCGCTGTACCGCGGTATCAGCCAGGACCTGGCCTGGGTGTCGCTGTCGAAGGTGCAGAAGGACCACCCCGAGATCGAACTCAAGTACCTGCCTCCGTATCAGCAGAAGCAGGTCAAGGCGACCATCGCCGAGGGCGGTCTTTCGGCGGCGCAGTCGAAAGTCTCCGAGCTGGCCGTGCAGGCGTCCGCGTGCAAGAAGGAGAACGAGCGCCGGAAGGCCGAGAGCGAGAACCAGTCCAGCACCGGCGAGGGCCAGGCCGGGGGCACCACGGGAACCACGAAGGCCTCGTTGACGTCCAAGGCCTCGCCGACCCCGAATCCCTCGGGATCGGCGACCAAGACCCCAACCGCACCCACCCCCACACCCGGCCCCAGCCTCTCGGAGGAAGAGCAGAAGGTCGTCTCACTGTGCGGAAAGCAGTAAGCAAGCCGTGAGGGGCCCTGTCACACCATGAGCAGCAGTACGAACACGACGACGCACCACACGTCCACGATCGGCGCGATCGGCGCACCGAGCCGGCGCAACACCGAGTTGGCGCTGCTGGTGTTCGCCGTCGTCATCCCGGTGTTCGCCTACGCCAATGTGGGCCTGGCCATCAGTGGTTCGGTACCGGCCGGACTGCTCAGCTACGGCCTCGGTCTCGGCCTGCTGGCCGGCGTCGGGCATCTGGTCGTCCGCAAGTTCGCGCCGTACGCGGACCCGTTGCTGCTGCCGCTGGCCACACTGCTGAACGGACTCGGTCTGGTTGTCATCTGGCGGCTCGACCAGTCCAAGCTTCTGCAGTCCATCCATGTCGCGGGCGGCAAGGCGACCAACCAGCTGCTGTACACGGCGATGGGCATCGCACTGTTCGTGATGGTGCTGATCTTCCTGAAGGATCACCGCACCCTGCAGCGCTACACCTACATCTCCATGGTGGCCGCGCTGTTCCTGCTGCTGCTCCCGCTGGTGCCGGGCCTCGGGCTGAACGTCTACGGCGCCAAGATCTGGATCTCGATCGGCGGATTCACCATCCAGCCCGGCGAGTTCGCCAAGATCGTGCTGGCGGTCTTCTTCGCCGGTTATCTGATGGTCAAGCGGGACGCGCTCGCCCTGGCCAGCCGCCGCTTCATGGGCCTGTACCTGCCGCGCGGCCGCGACCTCGGTCCGATCCTCGTGGTCTGGGCGATCTCGATCCTGATCCTGGTCTTCGAGACCGACCTCGGCACGTCGCTGCTGTTCTTCGGAATGTTCGTCATCATGCTGTACGTCGCCACCGAGCGGACCAGCTGGATCTTCTTCGGTCTGCTGATGTCCGCGGCCGGTGCCGTGGGTGTGGCGAGCTTCGAACCGCATGTGAAGATGCGTGTCCAGGCCTGGCTCGACCCGATGAAGGAGTACACGCTCAGCCGTCAGGGTGTCGGCGGCCACTCCGAGCAGGCCATGCAGGCACTGTGGGCGTTCGGCTCCGGTGGCACCCTCGGGACCGGCCTCGGCCAGGGCCACTCCGAACTGATCCGGTTCGCCGCCAACTCCGACTTCATCCTCGCCACGTTCGGCGAGGAGCTGGGCCTGGCGGGCATCATGGCGATCCTGCTGATCTACGGTCTGATCGTGGAGCGCGGCGTGCGCACCGCCCTCGCCGCCCGCGACCCGTTCGGCAAGCTGCTCGCGGTCGGCCTGTCCGGCGCCTTCGCGCTCCAGGTCTTCGTCGTCGCGGGCGGTGTCATGGGGCTCATCCCGCTGACCGGTATGACGATGCCGTTCCTCGCGTACGGTGGTTCGTCCGTCATCGCCAACTGGGCGCTGATCGGCATCCTGATCCGCATCAGCGACACCGCGCGCCGCCCGGCCCCGTCCCCCGCCCCGAACCCCGACGCCGAGATGACCCAGGTGGTCCGCCCGTGAACAAGCCCCTGCGCCGGATCGCGATCTTCTGCGGGCTCCTCGTCCTCGCACTGCTCGTCCGCGACAACTGGCTCCAGTACGTCCAGGCCGACACTCTGCGCAGCGACCCGCAGAACCGCCGTGTCCTGATCGCCCGGTACTCGACACCGCGGGGCGACATCGTCGTCGACGGAAACCCGATCACCGGGTCCAAGAAGACGCCCACCGACAGCCTCAACGACTTCGCGTACAAGCGCACGTACAAGAACGGCCCGATGTGGGCGCCGGTCACCGGATACGCCTCCCAGGCGTTCGGCGCCACGCAGCTGGAGTCGATCGAGGACGGCATCCTCACCGGCGACGACGACCGGCTCTTCTTCCGCAACACCCTCGACATGCTGACGGGCAAGCCGAGGCAGGGCGGCAACGTCGTCACCACGCTGAACGCCGCCGCGCAGAAGGCCGCCTACAACGGTCTGAAGAACGTCGGCGGCAAGGGCGCGGCGGTGGCGCTGGACCCGCAGACCGGCGCGATCCTGGCATTGGCCTCCTACCCCTCGTACGACCCGTCGTCCTTCGCGGGCAACTCCACCTCGGTCGACTCCAAGGCCTGGACGGCGCTGCAGAAGAAGAACAACCCGAGCGACCCGATGCTGAACCGGGCGCTGCGCGAGACCTACCCGCCGGGCTCCACCTTCAAGGTGGTCACCGCGGCGGCCGCCTTGGAGGACGGGCTGTACACGTCGGCGGATCAGGATACCGACTCCCCCCTCCCATACATCCTGCCGAACACCACGACCGAGCTGAAGAACGAGGGCAACATCCGCTGCAAGAACGCGTCCATGCGCGAGGCGCTGCGGGTGTCCTGCAACACCGTCTTCGGCAAGATCGGCGCCGACCTCGGCAAGGACAAGATGCTGGCGGAGGCGCAGAAGTTCGGCTTCGACTCCGAGCAGTACACGCCGGTGCGCGCCAACGCCTCCAACTTCCCCGAGAAGATGGACAAGCCGCAGACCGCGCTCAGCTCGATCGGACAGTTCGAGACCGCCGCGACCCCGCTGCAGATGGCGATGGTCGCCTCGGCGGTCGCGAACGACGGGAAGCTGATGAAGCCGTACATGGTGGCCAAGCTGCAGTCGTCGAACCTCGACACCCTGGAGCAGACCCAGCCGCAGGAACTGAGCCGGCCGCTGTCCGAGAAGAACGCCCAGATCCTTCAGTCGATGATGGAGACGGTCGTCCAGAAGGGCACGGGTACGAACGCGCAGATCCAGGGCGCCACCGTGGGCGGTAAGACCGGTACCGCGCAGCACGGTCTGAACAACAGCGAGAAGCCGTACGCCTGGTTCATCTCGTATGCCAAGCTCAGCGACGGCAGCTCGCCGGTGGCCGTCGCCGTGGTGGTCGAGGACGACAAGGCCAACCGTGACGACATCTCCGGTGGCGGCCTGGCCGCTCCCATCGCGAAGAACGTCATGGAGGCGGTCATCAACAGCAAGAAGTGACCACCGTCACACACCTCCGCTTCCGCAACTGTCGCCCGTTACCGAACAGGTACCGGGCGACAGTCATGCGTGGGGTTGTCTGGCTGGGGCCGCTCAGTCTCTCAGGCTCCAAGGCCGCCCATACCGAAAGGTAAGCATTCTAAGCGCATTTCGATTAAATCGACATAAAATCGGCATCCGTTTTGAGTCATGGCCGAAATTTCACCGTTGAGTCAAGCCAAATAAAGACCATATGATCAAGAAGAAGCATCAGCCGAACAAACCTTCGAGCGAGGACGGACCCTCCATGAAGAAGAAATTCGCCGCCCTTCTCGCATCCGCACTTGCCTTCGCAGGTCTCTCGCTTGTGGGTGCGCCCGCCGCGCACGCCAGCGGCTACGGTTGTAGCGGCTCCCTGATCGACTCGTACGCCGTCAGAACCAACGGCGGAACCGGAACCAGGTACGGAACTCTCTACCTCTACTACAGCACCGCGAACGGCGGCACGAACTGCGCCGTAACGGTCGACACCTACTTTGGCACGAGCGTGAAAAAGTACATGGAGGTGTACATCTGGAGGTGCGTGGCCGGCACCACGGCGGGACAGTTCTGCGACTCCGACCAGTCCGCCAACGACACCGGTAACTACTACTCGTACGCGGGTCCGCGATCGGTTACCGGCACAGCTTCCCGCTGCATTATGGTCTACGGCAGGATTGACAACCCCTACGGCAGCGATGTTGCGACCGCGAGTACGGTCGCAACTCACTGCGGATAGCAGCTCCTTCTCGTTCGGGTCGTGCCCCCTCGTCAGAGTTCTGCCGAGGGGGCACGACCTGTTCGCATGCGGCGCCAGTCGGTCGGCGCCAAGGGCGCGGCCCTGTCACTCAACCCGCAGACTGATGCCTTCCTCGCGCTGGCGATCGGGCAATTCGAGATCGCCGCGACCCCCGTGTAGGTGGCCGTGGTCGCCTCCTGCGGTCGCCAACGACGGCAAGCTGATGAAGCCGTACATGGCGGACAAGCTGCAGGCGCCCAATCTGGACGTCGTATCGCGTACGCAGTTGCAGGAGCTGAGTCGGCCGCTGCCCGAGCTGAACGCCCAGATCCGGTCAGCGCGGTCTGAACAGCAGCGAGAAGCCGTACGCCTGGTTCATCTCGTAGGCCAAGCTCCCCGACGGCAGCTGGCCAGTCGACGTAGCCGTGGTGATCGAGGACGACAACGCCAACCGCGACGACATCTCCGGAGGCGGCCTCACCGCCCCTATCGCGAAGAACGTCATGGAGGCGGTCATCAACAGCAAGAAGTGACCCCCGTCACGTCCCCTTCACATCGGTGCACGTTGCGATACCGGTCCTGTATCAGGTGGCGGATGTGGCCAGGTCACACACAGCGAGCCGGGTACCGTATCCCCCGGACAGCACCACTCGAAGGGCTGGTAGGAAGCTGTCAGCCGCTCCCCGGCCTGAAAAGGTCGGGGTTAGTCCGCCACAGGTGGTCAAGCCCATGGTTGACCAGCCCGAGTCATCGGTGAATGGAGGTGTTCGGTGACTACGTTTCATACAGGTGAGCAGACCCACCCTGCCGTGCTTCCTCAGCGGCAGGCTCTGGAACCTGCGGCAGCAGACAACCCCGGGAGCAGGGACGAAACGGGCTGTGGGCGCGCCACCCGTCAGGGTGACGCAGCCGGTATGGAACATGGGCGAGGGGAGACCGTACGCACGTCACTTCCCGGCGTACGGCGACACCCCGACGCGACCGCGTCCGCGGTGGCGAAGGGAGTGAACGCTGTTCGTGAGAGCAGCACTCTGCGCACAGATAACAGCAAGGTGGGGGCAGGGGCGCAGATGGTCGCCGTCCTCGACAAGAATGGCCGTCCGCTAATGCCCTGCCACCCCGCCAGAGCCCGCAAGCTTCTGGCCCGAGGCCGGGCGGTCATCGTGCAATCCATTCCGTTCGCGATCCGTTTGAAAGACCGCGTTGCGGAGGACTCCGACGTGTCCACTGTCTCGGTGCGCATCGACCCAGGGTCGAAGGGTACCGGAATCGCCGTCACCACCGATGTCGAGCACATCGACCCGGCCATGGGAGAGGTCACAACCAGCCGCCGCGGCCTGCTTGCCGTCGAACTCCGGCACCGAGGCTCACAGGTCCACGGCAGTATGCAGCAGCGGGCGAACTACCGACGTAGGCGGCGTAGTGCGAATCTTCGCTACCGCGCGCCCCGTTTCAGCAACCGATCCCGCCCGGCGGGCTGGCTTGCTCCATCCTTGCAACACAGGGTTGACACCACCATGAGCATTGTCACTCGACTCATGATGCTGTTTCCCGTTACCGAACTGCACCTCGAGCGGGCCGCGTTCGATACCCACGCACTGAGCCTGGGCCGTGAGGACCTGAATGGCGTGGAATATCAGCAGGGTGCTCTTGCGGGGTACGAGGTTCGCCAGTACTTGCTGGAGAAATGGGGGCGTACCTGCGCCTACTGTGGGGCAAAGAACGTCCCACTCCAAATCGACCACATCCGCCCCCGTGCTCGCGGGGGTTCTGACCGTGTGAGCAATCTGACCCTTGCCTGTGGTCCCTGCAACCAGGCCAAAGACGCGCGGCCGGTGGAGGAGTTCCTGGCAGGCAAGCCCGCACGGCTGGCGCGACTCCTGGCACAAGCGCAGGCCCCGCTCGGGGACGCGGCGGCCATGAATGCCACCCGTTGGCAACTCTGGCAGGCGCTCAAGAGTCCGGGGCTCCCCGTATCCGCCTGGTCCGGCGGGAGAACCAAGTACAACCGAGCCGTGCAGGGCCTGGCGAAATCGCACACACTTGACGCCCTCGCGGTCGGCGAGATCAGCACATCCACCCGCATCGTCCGACACCCCGACATGGTGTTGGTCACCTCAGCGTGCGGGCGCGGCTCCTACGCCCGCACGCGCACGGACAAGCACGGCTTCCCCAGGCTGTACCTGCCGCGTCAGAAACAGCACTACGGTTTCTCCACTGGCGATCTCGTACGAGCCGACATCCCGCGCGGCAAGTACCAAGGTACGTACACCGGTCGCGTTGCTGTTCGCGCTTCCGGCACCCATCGCATCCCTGTCCCCGGCGGGTACGCCGACACGCACCACAGCAACCTGCGCCTGCTCCAGCGAGGCGACGGATACGCCTACACCACCAGGAAGGAGGACGCGCGGCTCTAGAAGCATCCCGTCGGGCCGCCGTGCTCTGTACTGAAGCACCGGAGCCACGGGACGCCATCAGCCCCCAGCCTGACGGCTGCGGGCACCCGCGCAAGAACTCTGATGGAAGAGCCACGTCGCCTCGGCGGCCGGTACGAGCTGGGCCAGGTGCTCGGCCGTGGTGGCATGGCCGAGGTCTACCTCGCGCACGACACCAGGCTCGGCCGCACCGTGGCGGTGAAGACGCTGCGGGCGGACCTCGCACGCGATCCGTCGTTCCAGGCCCGGTTCCGCCGGGAGGCCCAGTCGGCCGCCTCACTCAACCATCCCGCGATCGTCGCGGTGTACGACACGGGCGAGGACTACATCGACGGGGTCTCGATCCCGTACATCGTGATGGAGTACGTCGACGGGTCCACGCTGCGTGAGCTGCTTCACAGCGGCCGCAAGCTGCTGCCGGAGCGGGCCATGGAGATGACCATCGGCATCCTCCAGGGCCTCGAGTACGCCCACCGCAACGGCATCGTCCACCGCGACATCAAGCCCGCGAACGTCATGCTGACGCGCAACGGCCAGGTCAAGGTCATGGACTTCGGCATCGCCCGCGCCATGGGCGACTCCGGTATGACGATGACGCAGACGGCGGCGGTGATCGGCACGGCCCAGTACCTCTCGCCGGAGCAGGCGAAGGGCGAACAGGTCGACTCGCGGTCGGACCTGTATTCGACCGGTTGCCTGCTGTACGAACTTCTGACGGTACGCCCTCCGTTCGTGGGCGACTCGCCGGTCGCGGTCGCCTACCAGCACGTCCGCGAGGAGCCCCAGCCTCCGAGCATCTTCGACCCCGAGATCACGCCCGCGATGGACGCGATCGTGCTGAAGGCGCTGGTCAAGGACCCGGACTACCGGTACCAGAGCGCCGATGAGATGCGTGCCGACATCGAGGCCTGCCTCGACGGCCAGCCGGTCGCGGCCACGGCGGCCATGGGTTCCGTCGGCTACGGCGGCTACCACGACGATCAGGCGACGACGGCCCTGCGCACGGACCCCGGCGGCGCCACCACGATGCTGCCGCCGATGAGCCCCGATGACGGCGGCTTCGGCTACGAGGAGCGCCCGGACCGCCGCCGCCAGAAGAAGTCGAACACATCGACGATCCTGCTGGTCCTCGCCGGTGTGCTGGTGCTGATCGGCGCGATCCTCATCGGCAAGTGGATGTTCAGCGGCGGCGGAGTGGGCAATGACACGGTCCCCGTACCCAACTTCGTCGGCCAGACCCAGTCCGATGCGCAGCAGCAGGCGAGCAATGCCGAGCTGAAGTTGTCCTTCACGCAGCAGCCCTGCGACGACCAGAAGAAGGGCAACATCTGCACCCAGGACCCGAAGCCGAACACCGAGGTCAAGAAGAACAGCACGGTCAACCTGGTGGTCTCGACGGGCGCACCCAAGGTGACGGTGCCGGACGTCGTCGGACAGGACGTCAACGACGCCACGACGAAGCTCGAGGGCGACGACTACCAGTTCAAGGTCGAGCGCAGGCAGAAGGAGTCCGCTCAGGAGGCGGGCACGGTCCTGGAGACGGATCCGCCGTTCGGCAAGAAGGTCGAGAAGGGCACCACGATCACCCTCACGGTCGCCAAGGCCGTGGAGACGGCGACCGTGCCGGACGTGACCGGTCAGGGCTGCGACAGTGCCAGGCAGCAGATGAAGGACAACAACCTCACCGGCAACTGCGTCGAGGTGGAGACCCAGGACCCGAACCAGGTCGGCAAGGTCATCCAGACCAGCCCCGCGAAGGGCGAGACGGTCAAGAAGGGCTCCACGGTCCAGATCCAGATCGGCAAGCAGGCCCAGAACGGCCAGGGCACGATCCCGAACAACATCGTGGGCCAGAAGCTCAAGGACGTCCGGGCGGCGCTTCAGAAGGCGGGCTTCCAGGTCAACGTCAGCGGCCCCACGGACGACAACTCCATCGTCATCGGGTCGAATCCGCCTCCGGGCTCGCCGGCCGCCCCGAACACCGTGGTGACCGTGTTCACCGGCCCCGGCCAGGGCAACGGCGGAAACGACGGCGGCGCGAACTTCTTCGGCGGGGTGACCGGCTGGAGGAACTGACCCACCCGCTGTCATGAAGGAGCCCCAGCACCCTCCATGGGTACTGGGGCTCCTTCGTCGTTTCGCTCCGGGGAGGAACCGCGCTCAGCGCAGTTCCTCCGGCGGCGTCCGCTTGCTGTCCACCTTCTGCACCCGCTCCAGCTCACCCCACACGATGTAGCGGTACTGCGAGGTGTAGACCGGGGTGCACGTCGTCAGCGTGATGTAGTGGCCCGGCTTCTTCACGCCCGCCTGCTTCGGGATCGCCGTGAGGACCTTCACGTTGTACTTCGACGTCTCCGGGAGGATCGCGAAGACCTTGTAGACGTACCAGTTGTCCTTCGTCTCGAAGACGACCGGATCGCCCTCGCGCACCTTGTCGATGTTGTGGAACTTCGCCCCGTGCCCGTCGCGGTGCGCGGCCAGCGAGAAGTTGCCGGTCGTGCCCGTCATCGGCAGCGTCGCCTTGACGGGGTCCGTGTAGTAGCCGGCCACACCGTCGTTGAGGACGTCCGTCGACGTGCCCTTCTCGACGAGCACATCGCCGTTCTTCATCGACGGCACGTGCAGGAAGCCGATGCCGCCCTTGGTGTCCAGCGCGCCCGGCCCGGTGTCCTGCTCGGCCGCCCAGTGGTTGCGCACCTTGTCGCCCTCCCGGTCGGCCTTGCGGTCCGCTATCACGTTCGTCCACCACAGGGAGTAGACAACGAACAGACCGAGGACCAGGCCCGCCGTGATGAGCAGTTCACCGAAGACGCTGACGGCCGCCGCGATCCGCCCGCGCCCGCGGCGGCGCGGCCGGGAGGGGGAGGCGGAGCCCGGCGACGGTGCGCCGGTCTGCTCGTCGTGGTCGGTCGTCACTCCCACTGCATCTGCCCCGTCTGTTCCAGGTACCCACGAGTTCGCGAGTCCGCGTGCCCTACGAGATGAGCGCGTCCGGCTTGCCCTTGCTGCGCGGCCGCTCCTCGACCATCTTGCCCCAGACGATCATCCGGTATGTGCTGGTGAATTCCGGGGTGCAGGTCGTCAGCGTGATGTAACGGCCGGGCGTGGTGAAGCCGGAGCCCTTGGGTATCGGGGCGAGCACGCTCGTGTTGGACGGCGACGTCACCGGCAGGATCGACGTCATCTTGTAGACGAAGTACGTGTCCTGCGTCTCCACCACGATCGGGTCGCCCGGCTTCAGGCGGTTGATGTACCGGAACGGCTCGCCGTGCGTGTTCCGGTGGCCCGCGAGCCCGAAGTTGCCCGCCTTCGCGTCCGGCATCGCCGTCTTCAGGCTGCCTTCCCCGTAGTGCCCGACCATGCCCTTGTCGAGCACCTTCGTCTTGCTGGTGCCCTCCGCGATCGGCGCGACCACGTCCAGCTTGGGGATGTGCAGGAGGGCGAACCCCTGGCCGGGGGCGAACTCGCCCGGCTCCCGCCTTCCGTTCGCCCAGTCCTGCTGGAGGTGCTTCGCGGCGCTTCCCGCCTCCTGGTGCGCCCGTACGTTCGACCACCACAGCTGGTACGTCACGAACAGCAGCATCACCACACCGGTGGTGATGAACAGTTCGCCCACCAAGCGGCTCACCAGGACCGCCGCACCGGGTTTCTGGGCCCGTGCGGCCCGCCTGGCCTCCATACGGGACCTGGGCGCCCCCAAGGCCGTCTCAGCCGCCTCAGCGGGCCTCTCGGCCGTCCGGGGCCCGTTTCCGCGCCGTCCGTGCCTCCTGGCCGCCTTGCGCCGCGCGGCACGGCCTCCCGGCGCCGGTGCGGGCGCCGCCCCACCGACGCGGTCCGCGGCCAGCCGCGCCGCCCCGACGTCCGTGGCGCGCAGCGCGACGGTCTCGTCGTCCACGAGCCCCCTCAGGGGCATCGAGCCGTCCCTGGGGGCCGGTGGGCCGTACGAGGGGGCGGACGCGGGTTCGTCATACGAAGGCAGCACCGTCGTCGCGTCGTACGGCGTCTGCTGTGTCCGCTGTCCGTACGGCTGCGCCCCGACCTGCCCCGCGCCGCCGTCCCCGGGGTGCTCGTAGCCGGACCACTCCTGCCCCTCGTGCCACGCGCCGGCGCCCTCGTACGGCTGCTGCCCGTACGAGGGTCCGGATTCGGCGGCGCGCCCGTACGGGGCGCCGGTCTCGTGCTCGGGGCGCAGTGCGGTCACGCCGTGGCCCTGCCCACCACCGGGGCGAGCCCCGCCGATCTCGCCACGGCCCCCCGGTCACCGCACTGGGTCAGCCAGTTGGCCAGCATCCGGTGGCCGTGTTCCGTCAGCACCGACTCGGGATGGAACTGAACACCCTCGACCGGGAGTTCGCGATGCCTGAGCCCCATGATGATCCCGTCGTGTGTGCGCGCCGTGACCTCCAGCTCGGCCGGCACCGTCTCCGGTTCCGCGGCCAGCGAGTGGTACCGGGTCGCCGTGAAGGGGGAGGGCAGTCCGGCGAAGACGCCCTTGCCCTCGTGCTCGACCAGCGAGGTCTTGCCGTGCAGCAGCTCCGGCGCACGGTCGACGACACCGCCGTACGCCACCTGCATCGACTGCATGCCGAGACAGACACCGAAGACGGGGACGCCGGTCGCGGCGCAGTGCCGCACCATCTCGATGCAGACACCCGCCTCCTCGGGGGTGCCGGGCCCGGGAGAGAGCAGCACACCGTCGAAGCCGTCCTGCGCATGCGCCGTCGACACCTCGTCGTTGCGCAGCACTTCGCATGCGGCGCCCAGCTGGTACAGGTACTGCACCAGGTTGAAGACGAAGCTGTCGTAGTTGTCGACGACTAGGATGCGCGCGCTCACTGGTTGTCCACCGTCACATCGTTGAAGGGCAACAGCGGTTCGGCCCACGGGAAGACGTACTGGAAGAGGACGTAGACCACGGCCAGGACCAGCACGAGGGAGATCAGTGCCTTCAGCCATGCGTTGCCCGGCAGATGCCGCCAGATCCAGCCGTACATGCCGTCCCTTCCGTCTCACCACGGCACCAGACTCACGCCGTACGCCACCAGACTAACGGCGCAGGGCCGCCGGTTCGCCTGCCTCCACAGGCTGTGTGGAATCCAGGTGCGCCCAGACGATCAGCCGGTGGCTGTGCCCCCATTCCGGATCGCACGTCGTCAGCGTCAGATATCGGCCCGGACGCGTATACCCCGACGTACGTGGCACAGGGTCGATTACTTCAACGTCCGCGGGCACGGTTTTGTAAGGGCCTTTGTCGATCCGATACGTGAACCAGGTCGTTCCGTCGGTGAGAACGACCGCGTCCCCGCGCCGCAGCCGCGGAAAGTCCTTGAAGGGGTCGCCGTAGGTGCGCCGGTGGCCGGCGACGGCGAAGTTGCCCTCCTGGCCGAGCTGGGCGGTGCCCGCATAGTGGCCGAGGCCCTTCTTCAGGGTGTCCACGGCCGTGTCCTCGAGCACCGGCTTGTTCCACGTGAAACCGAGCCGCGGGATGTACATGACGGCGAACGCCCGGCCGGGGGCGTACGGCGCCGGACTCGCGGAACCGCGAGGTGCCGCCGATGGCGTCACGGTCCCCTTCGACCACAGCCGCTGCAGCCGGTCGATCTGGTCGTGCATCGCGCCGTCGGCCTTCACACCCGTCCAGAACACGACGTAGACCACGAAGAGCACGATGAGGGTGCCGATGGTGATGCACAGTTCGCTGACGGTCCTGACGAGCGTGCGCACCGACACAGATCCCCCAGCGGCAGCTGTTCCGGGCTTCTACTCCACGGGCTTCGCGTAGTGCAGATCCACTGTGCCCGAGTAGCCCGGAAGAGTCACCGTCCCGTCCTCGGTGACTTTCCAGCCGAGTCCGTAGACGTTGACGTACACCATGTAGTTCTGGATCGCGGGCGAGTCGGCGAGCGCCTTCTGGAGCTTGTCCGGGTTCCCGATCGCGGTGATCTTGTACGGGGGCGAGTAGACACGGCCCTGGAGGATCAGGGTGTTCCCGACGCAGCGCACGGCGCTGGTGGAGATCAGCCGCTGGTCCATGACCTTGATCCCCGAGGCACCGCCCTCCCACAGCGCGTTCACGACGGCCTGCAGGTCCTGCTGGTGGATGACCAGATAATCGGGCTGCGGCTCGGGATAACCGGGGAGCTTGGCGGTCGCGTCGGGCGGGGCGTCGTTGAGGGTGACCGTGACGGCCTGGCCGGTCACCCTCTGGGTGCCGGCGTTCTTCTCCAGCGCCGCCAGCCGGGCCTCCTCGGCCTTGCTGCCGCCACCGGCGGTGTGCTTGGCCAGTGCCTCGTTGTCGTCGCGCAGCGCGGCATTGGACTCGTCGAGCAGGCCGTTCTTGTGGCTGCGGTCGTGAATGAGGTCGGAAAGCTTCAGCAGCGAGGAGTCCGTGCGGATATTGGTGCCCTTGGCCGTGTTGAAGCTCGTGATGAAAAGGAGCCCGGCGAGGGCGAAAACGCCCACGCTGAGCACGCGCACGGGCCTCAACCGGCGTGAGCGGGGCGAGGTAGACCCTGATTCCGGGGAACCGGGACCCGCCTCGTGGGAGTCGGCAGTATTGCTCAACGTACCCTTATCTCCTTCGGCGCCGCGGAAGCACTACGCTAACGGACGCCCGGGGGAGCGCTCGGTGTCCCCTGTACGCTGCCCCGGAGCCCGCCCCCGTACCCTGCGCGGCCACGCAGCGCATCGACAGGAGAGACCCTCGTGCCGAAGTCACGTATCCGCAAGAAAGCCGACTACACGCCGCCCCCGACCAGGCAGGCGACGGCCATCAAGATGAACAACCGCGGCTGGGTCGCACCGGTCATGCTGGCCATGTTCCTCATCGGCCTCGCATGGATCGTGGTCTTCTACGTGACCGACGGCTCGCTGCCGATCCACGCGCTGCGCAACTGGAACATCGTGGTGGGCTTCGGCTTCATCGCGGCGGGGTTCGGCGTCTCCACGCAGTGGAAGTAGCGGCTCCGGCCTGCTCGCGGCCGGCTCTGCCCAAGGCTGTGCACTGAGTTATCCACAGCCTTGTCCACAGAGTCGGCGACCAGTGGAAAAAGAACGACGATCTGTGGATAACGCATCAAGCGTTGACACCGGTATGACGGAATCACCGGCCTCCGTAAACATGTTCGCCCCCTGTCTCACCTGGGAAAACTCCAGTGGGTGACAGGGGGCGCGCGTTCCCCACCAGATGCACAAGATCCACCACAGTCTGTGGACAACGCTGGGTAAAACCTCGGGCTACGGCCTGTGCACGTCCGCCGATCAGGTGAGCTGGGCGGTCCTGAGCACCGTCATGAGGACCACGACGGCCAGCACCAGCGCACACACCCCGTACTGCACGAGAGCCCGCCGCTCACGGGGGGCGTGGACCATCGCGAAGCCGACCACGACACCGCCGACGAGTCCGCCGATATGGGCCTGCCAGGCGATGTTGCCCCAGCCGAAGGTGAAGATCAGGTTGATCACCAGCAGCGCGATGACGGGCCGCATGTCGTAGCGGAGCCGGCGCATCAGCACGGCGGTGGCACCGAAGAGCCCGAAGATCGCGCCGGAGGCACCGAGCGATGCCTGGCTCGGGGAGGCCAGCAGATACGTCAGCGCGCCGCCGGCCAGGCCCGAGACGAAGTAGAGCGTGATGTAGCGCAGGCGGCCGAGGGCCGCTTCCAGGGGACCGCCGATCCACCACAGGCTGAGCATGTTGAAGGCGATGTGCCAGATCGCCTCGTGCGTGAACATCGAGGTGACCAGGCGATACCACTCGCCCCCCGCGACACCCGTGGTCGGGGTGAACGGTGTCGGCGGCCACGCGCCGACGAGGACCAGGTGGTCCAGCAGTGACGAGTCGACATGGACGGCGATGAACACCGCGACGTTGATCCCGATCAGGATCTTGGTGAGGAGCCTGGGGTCGGCGGTGACGGTGCCTCCGGCAAGGGTCCGGGGGCGGCTGGCGCCGGGCGCGTGGCCCGTGCCGGACCCGGTGCGGACGCAGTCCGGGCACTGGAAGCCGACCGAGGCGTCGACCATGCATTCCGGGCAGATGGGGCGCTCACAGCGGGTGCAGCGGATGCCGGTCTCCCGGTCCGGGTGCCGGTAGCAAACGGGCAGCTCCCCGGCTCCGTGCGGTTCCTGGTTCGGCGGGCCCTGCGGCGGGCTGCCTGGCGCCTGGTCCATCGGGTCCCTCACTCTCCGTACGACGGGGTGCCCCGCCCTCCGTTCTACGGACGGGCGGGGCGCTTTGGTTCCCTCGTGCGGTGTGCCCAGGGGGCTCAGCCCTCGCGGGACTCGACGACGACGGACTCGATGACGACGTCGTTGACCGGCCGGTCCGTGCGCGGGTTGGTCTGGGTGGTGGCGATGGTGTCCACGACCTTCTGGCTGGCAGCGTCGGTGACCTCGCCGAAGATGGTGTGCTTGCGGTTCAGCCAGGCCGTCGGGGCGACCGTGATGAAGAACTGCGAGCCGTTGGTGCCCGGACCGGCGTTGGCCATGGCCAGCAGGTAGGGCTTGTCGAAGGCGAGGTCCGGGTGGAACTCGTCCTCGAACTGGTAGCCCGGACCGCCGGTGCCGTTGCCCAGCGGGTCGCCGCCCTGGACCATGAACCCGCTGATCACCCGGTGGAAGACCGTGCCGTCGTAGAGCTTCTTCGTGGACTTCTCACCGGTCGCCGGGTGGGTCCACTCACGCTCGCCCTGGGCGAGCTCGACGAAGTTACGGACCGTCTTCGGCGCCTGGTTCGGCAGAAGCCGGATCTCGATGTCGCCGTGGTTGGTCTTCAAGGTGGCGTAAAGCTGCTCAGCCACGATCTGCCTTCCGTTGTCCTTTGTGACCCCCTGATCCTCGCACGGTACGCGCCCGGCGTTGCTCGGCCTCACCTCTGCGTGAACGTCCGCGGGTCGGTGTCGTGGTGCGCCAGGGGCGGGTGGGCGGTCGTGGGCGTGTCGCCGGCCGTGTTCCGTGCTCCGGGCGCGCAGAAAACCGGTCGACTCGTCCCGTCGCGGGGGCGCGACACACCGATCCGTGGCATTGTCGTCGACAAGCTCCCGTTGCCCTGTATTCATCCGCTATTGCACGTGATCAGCCGATATAGAAGATCATCCTGATCGCTTCCCGTCCGGCGGCGGACCGGGACCGCCCCCTACGGGCCGGATGACCCGGTTGCCCGTCCTCGCATGCCCGGGAGCTCTTCGGGAGGCATGATCCGTAAAAGGCTGGAAAGTCGAGTTACTGTACGCCACCGAGGAGGAGGAACCCGTGACCCGCATCGACAGCGTGCGCGCCGCGACCGGTTCGGCGAAGGACAGCGTGCTGCATGCCGCGGAAGTGGTGGCGCCCTACGCCGACACGGCCAAGGACAAGGCAGCGCACTACGCACACGAGGCGCGCGTCCGTCTCGCGCCCAGGGTGTTGCAGGCCGCCGGGCAGGCCCGCGTCCAGTACGACGCCCACCTCGCCCCACGCCTGGAACAGGCTCGCACCCATGTGCCGCCCAAGGTGGATCAGGCGGCCCAGGACGCAGCCTTCTACACACGCAAGGCCGCCCGACAAGCGGCCGACTACTCCCGTCCCAAGATCGAACAGGCGGTTGCCTCGGCCGGTCCGGTCCGGGAGGAGGCGGCGGCCCGCGGCGCGGCGGCGCTGGCCGCGCTGCGTGGTCAGATCTCGCCGCGGCAGATCCAGAAGCTGGTGCGCCGGCAGCAGCGGCGGGCCAGGATCGGCCGCATCGCCAGGGGACTGGCAGTGCTGGGTGCCGTGACGGGGGGAGCCTTCGCCGCCTGGAAATGGTGGGACAAGCAGGCGAACCCCGACTGGTTGGTCGAGCCGCCCGCTGCGACCGAAATTTCGCAGGACGACCGTCTGACGTCGGTGGACGGCAGCGGCCCGAGCGTGCTGGACCCCGAGGTCGAGGCCAAGCAGGCGGAGGAGGAGTCCGCGGGGAACGACGACGACCGCCACTGAAGCCCGGTCCGCAACCACACTGTGGGGCAGAAGACTTGAGGGTCTCCTGCCCCACAGTGGTGTTTCACGTGAAACGCCCGGATGGTCCAGGCCCTCTCGTTCATGAGGCCGACTGGACAGGTCGCAACCAGGGGTGATCTCGTGCTGTCGAGCCGAGTCTGCTGGGGGCGTCGTCCTCGCTCACCTCGACCGGGCAGACCTGCTCGCAGCCCCCGGTCGACGCGTCCGTCGGGGTGGATGCAGAGGGCTTGAAGCCTCAACTCCGCCAACTGTGGGGCGCCGAGAATCCACGAGAGCGTTCCGGGCGGCGCCAGCCGGCCTTGGTCCGGCCCCGGTGGGCCGTGGCCCGTGTGGACGACCGGGCCGCCGCGCGAGCCAGCAGGACGGCCGTGATGGCAGCCACCTCCTCGGGCTCGGCATGGCCCTTCTCGATGCGAAGGAGGTCTTCGGAAGCAGAGGTCATGGACGGTCCCATCCAGTGGTGGCCCCCGGGGGAAGTGGTCTCCGCATCGCGGCTCACTCCAGGGGTGTCGTATGTGCGAGAGCAGATCCGCGTGCATCGCCGGCGACCCGATCGGAACCTCGCGCGCGTCTGTTCATGGGCCAGGCATAGGTGAACTCCGCCCCGATGAACCGCCGAGCAGGAACCCGGGACGGTCCAGGAACGTCACCAATGGACATATGGAAGCGTCACACATCTGGACAAAACGCGCAGCTTTTACGACGCCTCGATACCCAGCACCCCTACCAGGATCTGCGGCGGTTGGCGTGGACCCGTCACCCACGCCCTTCGCCACCGGATCCGCCCTCAACCTGATGACCCGCCAGATGGGCCTGGTGTCGGCATCTGGGTGTTCATCGCACCCCTCAGCACTCCCGACTCCTCCCAGGCCACACTGGACGCGTTCCGGCCCGCCCGGCGCCTCTCCGCCGGCAGCGGCGTACTCACCCTGCTCACCGGCTTTGCGCTCGGCCGGAGGGGCGAGGCACGGGCAACCTCGTGGTGATATTTCACGTGGAACGGGAGAGGCTTACGCGTTCCCCGCTCGATGACGTTTGCAACGCACCCCGCGTGGGAGTTCCGTGGAGACTTCCTTTACGGAATGTGCCCTTCTGCTTACGCATCTTTGGGTCCACTTGATCATATAAGTGTGCCTATATCACCCCACACCGCGCTTCGGGCAAACCTGTCACTCACACGGGGCGCCGCTGCCTCTGCACCCTTTAGGTCATTTGCGCAAAGGAATGCAACGGCTGCAAATCCCCCGGTGTGACACCGCTCACCGCAGACGAAAGACCGGCCAGCCGCCGCGAGGGCGCCTGGCCGGTCCGATGTGGAGCCTAGGGGAGTCGAACCCCTGACATCTGCCATGCAAAGACAGCGCTCTACCAACTGAGCTAAGGCCCCGAAGGGGACGCTCCCGGCCGTGGAACCGGAGGCCGGCGGGCGCTGCGCACCAGCGTACCCGGTCATCCCCTGCATCTCCCAAAAAGATTGGGGGTCCCCGTGGGAGAGCACTCTTCGTAAGATGCTCGTCGTGGTTCGCTAGAGCGAACCACGGTACTTGGGGAAGCGATGGGGAGACGCAATGGACGCCGCACAGCAGGAAGCCACCGCCAGAGCGCGGGAGCTGCAGCGGAACTGGTACGGAGAGCCGTTGGGGGCGCTCTTCCGTAAGCTCATCGAGGATCTCGGGCTCAACCAGGCTCGCCTCGCCAGTGTGCTGGGACTGTCCGCTCCGATGTTGTCGCAGCTGATGAGCGGTCAGCGTGCCAAGATCGGCAACCCCGCGGTGGTCCAGCGGGTCCAACTGCTGCAGGACCTGGCGGGGCAGGTCGCGGACGGCAGTGTGAGCGCCGCCGAGGCGACCGAGCGGATGGATGAGATCAGGAAGTCGCAGGGGGGCTCCGTGCTCAACAACACCACGCAGACGACGAACAGTTCGGGAGCGCCCACGGTCAAGCGGGTGGTCCGTGAGATCCAGTCGTTGCTGCGCTCGGTGGCGGCGGCGGGGGACATCATCGAGGCGGCGGACACCCTCGCCCCGACCCACCCGGAACTGGCAGAGTTCCTCCGGGTGTACGGCGCCGGCCGCACCTCCGACGCGGTCGCCCACTACCAGTCGCACCAGAGCTGAGCCGACACCCGAACCGTTGGGGACTCTCGCGCCGGGGGGTGCGCGGGAGTCCTGATCGTCGTCCGGAAGAAGGAGCGACGCACGACCATGGGTGAGGTCTTCGCCGGACGGTACGAACTCGTCGACCCCATCGGACGCGGGGGAGTCGGTGTGGTCTGGCGCGCCTGGGACCACCGACGCCGCCGCTACGTCGCCGCCAAGGTCCTTCAGCAGAGCGACGCCCATGCGCTGCTGCGGTTCGTACGCGAACAGGCGCTGCGCATCGACCACCCGCATGTGCTCGCACCCGCCAGCTGGGCGGCGGACGACGACCAGGTCCTGTTCACCATGGACCTGGTGACCGGAGGCTCGCTGGTCCACCTCGTCGGGGACTACGGCCCGCTGCCCCCGTCCTTGGTCTGCGTTCTGCTGGACCAGCTGTTGTCCGGACTCGCCGCCGTGCACGCGGAAGGCGTGGTGCACCGGGACATCAAGCCCGCCAACGTGCTTCTCGAGGCCACCGGCACCGCCCGGCCCCGCCTGCGGCTGTCCGACTTCGGCATCGCCATGCGCCTGGGCGAACCGCGGCTGACGGAGACCGACTACGTGGTGGGTACGCCCGGTTATCTCGCGCCCGAGCAACTGATCGGCGCGGAGCCGGACTTCACGGCCGACCTGTTCGCGACCGGCCTCGTCGCGCTGTACCTGCTGGAGGGCGCCAAGCCGGACACCAAGGCGCTCGTCGAGTACTTCGTGGCCAACGGCACGCCCGGACCGCCCCGCGGTGTTCCCGGACCTCTGTGGGAGGTCGTGGCGACACTGCTGCAACCGGACCCGGCCGCACGGTTCCGTACCGCCACGGGGGCCCGCAAGGCCCTGGCCGCGGCCGGGGAACTGCTGCCGGAACCCGGCCCCGACGACGAGCAGGTGGAGATCTTCGACCAACTCGGTCCGCTCCCGGAGGAATTCGGGCCCGAGGGACCACTGCGTACGCCGCGGACGGTGACGAATCCCGCAGCCACCTTGCCGCGCGCGCAGGACGCCGTGGCCGGCGCGGCACAGCAGGTGGGGCCCTCGGGAGCGGACGGCACTGCATCGGCGCGGCCGGCTGGCACCTGCGGGACCGGCAGCGGCCCGGCGCGGCCCACGGCCGGTTCGATACCGCCGCGGCCGACCGTCGCGCCCACGTCCTCGGCAGCCCGCACGTCCACGCCCGGCGCTTCCCCTCCCGGCACGGCCGGGCCCACAGCCCCCGACAGCGGCACATCGGCCTGCGCAGTCTCCGGGGCCCATGGCTCGCCGGCCGTGCCGACGCCCCCTCCCCCTGCGGCTCCGCCCGGGCCCGCGCCCCTCGTCGTACCGCCCAGACCCGCGGTCGATCCGACGCCCTCCCAGCGACCGCCCACGATGTCGGACACCGGAAGCTTCCATCTGCCGCCACCGCTCCCACGAGAGGCGCTCGGGGCGGTGTCCCGCCCGCCCCGGCAGCCGTCCGCACCACCGGCCGCAGCCGTGATGCCGGCCTCTGCTCCCGCCCACGTCCCGCACCACGAGCCCACGCCCACGTCCTCGGCCGCACCGCCCTCGGCCCGGACGCCCTCGGTACGGCAGCCCGGCCACGGACACGACGTCCAGCCCCCGTACGCCCCCACCACGCCACAGGAGATCACGCGATACGGCGGAGAACCGGCCGCCCCGCGCCCGGGACCGCCGGCGAAGGTCGCCGTCCCGGTTCTGCTGCTCGCGCTGGCCTGCTTCACGGTGGGGTTCTGGGCGCTGTCGCGGATCTGAGCGCGGTCACCCGGCCCAACGGCCATGTGCCCGGCGCCGGGCGACCGCGGTCCACAACGCGAGCCACAGAACCAGGACACTGCCGGTGCCGATCCCGCCCGCGGCGACCAGCCGCATCGTGCGGGCGTCCTGGTCCGTTCCCCCGCGGTCGGCCTCGTCGCTCTCCGCCCCGCTGTCTCCGCGTGCCGTCGCGTCGGTCCTCGGCGCCCCCGGGGAGCCGTCCGCAGCGCCCCCGTCTCCTGATGTGCCCGCCGCGGCCTCCTCACGGTCCGCTGCCGTGATGCCGAAGACGCCGCCCGGCGCGGACCGTCCCGCGTACGCCGGACCGGATGCCGGCGTCCCGCTCACCCGCAGCGTCAGCCCGAACGGCCCGTCCCCGAACCTGTCCGCCACGGGAGCGCCGAGATGCACGGCGAGGTAGTACCAGCCCGCGAACCGCATCGCGCTCGTACGGTCGCCGACGGCACGGCGGTTGGCGTGATCGACGGGTGGCAGTGGCTCGAGCGCCGTCGAGGTCTGGGCACCGTTGTACCCGGCGTCGGCGTCGTCGACGTGGGCGCGCACGGGGTTGTAGAGCGACATGGCCAGGGCGGTGCCGACGAAGCCGTCCGCATTGGGGGAACTGCTCATCTCGACGGTCGCGGAGAGCTGCTGGCCCCAGTCGACGGGCACCTTGTAGAAGAGGGTCTGCCCGGGCCTGATGGCGTCCTGCCAGACGCCCTGCCCCAGGGCGCTCGCGGTGGCGAATCCGGCCCCGCCGGCGCGCCGCGTGGCATCGCCCAGGACGGCCTCAGGGGTGGCGGAGTTCCAGGTTCCAGGCGGGGTCGTCGCACCGGCCTGCCCGAGGGCCGGTTCCGATACATAGTCCAGTTCGAGATCCCAGTCGCCGGGGGTGGACGCGGAGGCCCCCGGAACGCGCCGCTCCACGACGACGTAGTACGCCCCCGCCCCCTTGCAGCCGTGGGCACCGGCGCCCGTCTCGCGCGAGGCCCAGGCGGCGATCGGATGCGGACTCCGGGTGGGCCCGAAGTACGCGGTCCCGGTGGAGCAGGTGGTTCCGCCGGCGTCCTGCACGGACACCCTCAGTCCGTCGGACGAGGAGACCCGTGCTCCCGCCCTGGGGACGGCCGTCGCGGAGACATAGGCGTTGGCTGCGGAGTCGAGCTCCAGGCGGTAGTAGCGCTTGCCGGCGGCGGGCAGGGTGCTCCGGTACGTGTGCCCGGAATCCAGGCGCACGGCGTCCGTGGTGACGGTGGCGCCCTCGACCCTCGTGTCGTCGTCGGCGAAGGCGTACGGAGCCGGCGTGCCCTCGGTGGCCGCGGAGACCGGGTCAGCCCGCGTCGGATACGCCGCGGTCATCGCGAGCGCCGCCGTGGCACACAGGGTCAACGCCATGCACGCCGGTGTCCACCCGCGTGCGAGCGCATCCTGTGCCGCCCCAGCGCGCCACTCCATCCCACGCCCTCTCGCCGTACACCACCCGGACCGCCGCCCATCCTGCCTCGCAGGCCACGGCGGCACCCGGGCATTGCGTCCGAGCGTCCGAAACGCTCCCCCCGAAGGCGCCGACATCCCCTGAGACGACACAAAACCCCGACCGCAACGGCGGTCGGGGCCTGCTCCGAATCTGTTTGTCCGTCGGACCTCACGAACCCGTGGGCACGGAGTCAGTCGCCTCCGTCCACAGATCCTGCTCGGCGCGATCCGCCTGGATCTGGCGGTACACGAGGAGCCCGCCGATGGCGGCCAGTGCGACCAGGAGAAGCTTCTTCACCGCGCGACCTCGTCTTTCCTTGACGTAGGGGACCTCTGGCGCCCGACTATACACACCGACCGATATCGATCGACGCGCCTCAGTCGGCCCTCAACTCGGGCCCGGTGCACCGCAGTACGGCCGACCACCACCGCCGTGGCCTACGGGTGGTCATCCATCACAGACTGTGACGTTCACCGCCCTCCCCGGCCTTTTCCGAACTTTCCGGACCTCTTGCGTCCATCCGAGTGGTGTTCATCCGAAGAACGTCGCGCCACGGGCGTCGCTCCACCACTTCGCGCCCCTCATACACATCATGAGGAAAGTACGCAAATCGCTCGACCCGAAAGTGAGGGGACATGACCGGGAACAAGGTCATGAAGCTGTGGAACGCCGTCGTCACCGCCTTCCTGGCAGTGTGCACCGCGCTCGGACTCATCAAGAAGACCGCGGCCGCCGCGGTACCCCAGCCCCAGCCGGAGCGCAACAGCGGCTTCCAGGTCCTTCAGGCCCGCCAGGTCCTCCAGGTGACGCTGCCGAGACAGACCCGGTCGGAATGGACCCGCGGTCGGTCCCTACCCCCCACGATGAAGCAACGCATCAGAGCCGAGGCCCACGGTTCCTCCCCGAGTTGTCGGCGCCGAACGACCACGGGCACCGTTCCGGCAATCCCCGTCGCCCGCTCCTCCCTCCAGCCCCGATGCGAACCGGCAACCGCCACGCTCGAGCCAACCGCGCGGCTCCAGTGCTGACCTAGCCCCTCTCCCCTTCGGTCCCTCACAGCCCCCACGGGCACCTTGAACCATCACAGGGCGATCTTGCGTACACCGCCACAGCGAACGGCCCGGCACCTGCTCCCAGGTGCCGGGCCGTCGATGTCCACGGCTGAAGTCCGCCGTCGATGTCGAGCGCGGATGTCGCCAGGGCGACGGGGCCCAGGCACATCGCAGAATGGACGCCTCCCACCGGGGAGACGCCCATTCATGTGTTGTTCTTCAGCTGTGGGGCTAACAGGATTTGAACCTGTGGCCTCATCCTTATCAGGGATGCGCTCTAACCAACTGAGCTATAGCCCCGCCGCGCTCTGCGGTGTGTGTTCCGCGCGCTGACCCCTGAAGATTAGCGCACGAGGTGGGAAGTCCCAAAATCGATACTCAAGGGGCCGGGACCACCACGAAGAGAGCGCATCCCCGTCAGGGACGCGCTCTCGGAGCAGCCGGACGCCACGGGTGCCGAAGGCACTCGCACAAACCGTCTACTCGTCCTCCGCCAGCGTCAGCTCGACGCCGCCGACAAAGCCCGCGGAGATGTTGTAGATGAACGCTCCCAGTGTCGCGAGAGCGGTCGCCAGCACGACGTCTATGACCGCGATGATCGCGGTGAAGGTCAGGACGCGCGGCAGGGACAGGAACGACTGCAGGTCGAAGCCGTTCCCGTTCGAGCTGGTGGCCTCCGACAGCGTGCCGCCGACCGTCGAGAAGACGCCCATCGCGTCCATGACCATCCACAGCACCGCAGACGCCACGATCGTGCAGACACCGAGCGCGATGGAGAGCAGGAAGCTGACCTTCATCACCGACCACGGGTCGGCCTTCGCCACCCTCAGGCGCGCCTTGCGGGTGCGCGGAGCGGTGCGCGCCCCGGTCCGGGGACGGCGTACGGCGCCGGCCGGCGGCTGCGCCTGGTACGCCTGCGGCGGGTGGTAGGGCCCCGCGGGCTGGTGGGCCCACCGCTCCCCCGGCAGGGGGGAGGCGGGTACCTGGCCTGGGGGTGCCGCGGCAGGCTGCACCCCCGGCACGGGCTGCGCGGCACCGGGGGCGGCCGGACCCGCCTGGTACTGCTGCGTCTGCGGGCCTCGGGTGTCTGTCACAGTTCCCCCCTGGGATCCATGAGCCTCATGGGAGTACGTCGAGTTCGTCGCGGAGCCACGGCCGCCGCCGTCCGATTCCGCACCGGTCGGTCCGGCACCCGTGGCTCCGCTCACGCTGACTCACTCCTCGTGTTACTCGGCCGGGGGCATTTCGCCCTCGGCCGTGCCGAGGGCAGCGGCGTCGTCGGCGATCTCGTCCACGGCCACATCGCCGTCGACCTCCTCCGCCTCGCGCCCCGCCTCGGCGTTACGAGCGATGCCGACCACGGCATCGCGCTTGCCCAGGTGGATCAGTTGGACGCCCATCGTGTCACGGCCCGTCTCCCTGACCTCGTTGACCCGGGTACGAATCACACCGCCCGACAGCGTGATGGCGAGGATCTCATCGCTCTCCTCGACCACCAGCGCGCCGACGAGCGAGCCACGATCCTCGACGATCTTGGCGGCCTTGATGCCGAGGCCGCCGCGACCCTGGACGCGGTACTCGTCGACAGCGGTCCGCTTCGCGTACCCACCGTCTGTTGCGGTGAACACGAACGTACCGGGTCGAACAACATTCATCGAGAGGAGCTCGTCACCCTCACGGAAGCTCATGCCCTTGACACCCGAGGTGGCGCGGCCCATCGGGCGCAGGGACTCGTCGGTCGCCGTGAACCGGATCGACTGTGCCTTCTTGCTGATCAGAAGCAGATCGTCGTCGGGCGAAACAAGCTCGGCCCCGATCAGTTCGTCGTCGGAACCGTCCTCCATCTCGCGGAGATTGATCGCGATGACACCGCCGGAGCGCGGCGAATCGTAATCCTTCAGAGGCGTCTTCTTGACCAGACCCCCCTTGGTGGCGAGCACCAGGTACGGCGCGGCCTCGTAGTCGCGAATCGCGAGGATCTCGGCGATCGACTCGTCCGGCTGGAAGGCCAGCAGGTTCGCCACGTGCTGACCGCGCGCGTCCCGGCCGGCGTCGGGCAGCTCATAGGCCTTCGCACGGTAGACGCGGCCCTTGTTGGTGAAGAACAGCAGCCAGTGGTGCGTCGTGGACACGAAGAAGTGGTCGACGATGTCGTCTTCCTTCAGCTTCGTTCCGCGCACGCCCTTGCCGCCGCGCTTCTGCGCGCGGTAGTCGTCCGTCTTGGTGCGCTTGATGTAGCCACCGCGGGTGACCGTGACCACGATGTCCTCTTCGGCGATCAGGTCCTCGATGGACATGTCGCCCTCGTACGGGATCAGCTTCGTCTGGCGGTCGTCGCCGTACTTCTCGACGAGCGCGGCGAGTTCCTCGCTGACGATCCCGCGCTGGCGGACCGGGGAGGCGAGGATCTCGTTGTACTCGGTGATCTTCGCCTGGAGTTCGTCGTGCTCCTGGACGATCTTCTGACGCTCCAGGGCGGCCAGGCGGCGCAGCTGCATCTCGAGGATGGCGTTCGCCTGGATCTCGTCGATCTCCAGGAGCCCCATCAGGCCCTCGCGCGCTACCTCGACGGTCGCGCTGCTCCGGATCAGTGCGATGACCTCGTCGATGGCGTCCAGGGCCTTCAGCAGGCCGCGCAGGATGTGCGCGCGTTCCTCGGCCTTGCGCAGCCTGAAGCGCGTACGGCGGACGATGACCTCGATCTGGTGCGTCACCCAGTGGCGGATGAACGCGTCCAGGGACAGGGTGCGCGGCACGCCGTCGACGAGCGCCAGCATGTTGGCGCCGAAGTTCGTCTGCAGGTCGGTGTGCTTGTAGAGGTTGTTCAGTACGACCTTGGCGACCGCGTCCCGCTTCAGCACGATGACCAGGCGCTGGCCGGTCCGCGACGACGTCTCGTCGCGGACGTCCGCGATACCGCCGATCTTGCCGTCCTTGACCAGGTCGGCGATCTTCTGCGCCAGGTTGTCCGGGTTGACCTGGTAGGGCAGCTCGGTGACCACCAGGCACTGGCGGTTCTGGATCTCCTCGACCTCGACGACCGCGCGCATGGTGATCGAGCCGCGCCCGGTGCGATAGGCCTCCTCGATGCCCTTGCGGCCCACCACGAGGGCGCCCGTGGGGAAGTCGGGTCCCTTGATCCGCTCGATGAGGGCCTCGAGCAGCTCCTCGTGCGAGGCGTCCGGGTTCTCCAGGCACCACTGGGCGCCCGCCGCGACCTCACGGAGGTTGTGCGGCGGGATGTTGGTCGCCATGCCGACCGCGATACCGGCGGAGCCGTTGATCAGCAGGTTCGGGAAGCGGGACGGAAGGACCGTCGGCTCCTGGGAGCGGCCGTCGTAGTTGTCCGTGAAGTCGACGGTCTCCTCGTCGATGTCGCGGACCATCTCCATGGACAGCGGCGCCATCTTGCACTCGGTGTAGCGCATGGCGGCCGCGGGGTCGTTGCCCGGAGAGCCGAAGTTGCCGTTGGAGTCCACCAGCGGCATCCGCATCGACCACGGCTGCGCGAGGCGGACCAGCGCGTCGTAGATCGAGGAGTCGCCGTGCGGGTGGTAGTTGCCCATGACGTCGCCGACGACACGGGCGCACTTGTAGAAACCGCGCTCGGGCCGGTATCCGCCGTCGTACATCGCGTACAGGACGCGGCGGTGGACGGGCTTGAGGCCGTCCCGGACGTCGGGCAGCGCCCGGGACACGATGACGGACATCGCGTAGTCCAGGTACGAGCGCTGCATCTCCGTCTCGAGCCCGACGGGCTCGATGCGGACGCTGGTGTCGCCGGCTGCCTCTTCCGGCGTGGCGGGGGTGTTCTCGTCGGCCATTGCTGGTGAAGATCCTTCCTGGTGCGGTCAGCTGAGACCGACTCAGATGTCGAGGAAGCGGACGTCCTTGGCGTTGCGCTGGATGAACGCGCGGCGGGCCTCGACGTCCTCACCCATGAGGACCGAGAACAGGTCGTCGGCCTGGGCGGCGTCGTCGAGTGTGACCTGGCCGAGGACGCGGTGCTCGATGTCCATGGTGGTCACCCGCAGCTCCTCGGCGTTCATCTCGCCGAGGCCCTTGAAGCGCTGGATCGAGTCCTCCCTGACACGCTTGCCGCGCTGGCGGCCCAGCTCCAGCAGCGCGTCGCGCTCACGGTCGGAGTACGCGTACTCGACCTCGTCCCGGCCCCACTTGATCTTGTAGAGCGGGGGACGCGAGAGGAACACGTGCCCGGCCTCGACCAGCGGCCGCATGAAGCGGAACAGGAACGTCAGTAGCAGGGTGTTGATGTGCTGGCCGTCGACGTCGGCGTCCGCCATCAGGATGATCTTGTGATAGCGGAGCCTTTCGATGTCGAAGTCCTCGTGCACGCCGGTGCCGAACGCGGAGATCAGCGCCTGGATCTCCTGGTTCTGCAGGATCTTGTCGATCCTGGCCTTCTCGACGTTGAGGATCTTGCCTCGGATCGGGAGGATCGCCTGGTACTGCGGGTTGCGGCCCGACTTGGCCGAGCCGCCGGCGGAGTCACCCTCGACGATGAAGATCTCGCACTTGGTCGGGTCGTTGGACTGGCAGTCCGAGAGCTTGCCCGGCAGGGACGCACTCTCCAGGAGGCCCTTGCGCCGGGTGAGGTCACGGGCCTTGCGGGCCGCCACACGCGCGGTGGCCGCCTGGATGCCCTTGCGGACGATGTCCGCCGCCTCGTTCGGGTTGCGGTCCAGCCAGTCGTTGAGGTGCTCGTAGACCGCCTTCTGGACGAAGGTCTTCGCCTCGGTGTTGCCCAGCTTGGTCTTGGTCTGGCCCTCGAACTGCGGCTCGCTCAGCTTGACCGAGATGATGGCCGTCAGACCCTCGCGGATGTCGTCACCGGTGAGGTTGTCGTCCTTCTCGCGGAGCATCTTCTTGTCGCGCGCGTACTTGTTGATCAGCGAGGTCAGCGCCGCACGGAAGCCCTCCTCGTGCGTACCGCCCTCGTGGGTGTGGATGATGTTGGCGAAGGAGTACACGCCCTCGCTGTAACCGCTGTTCCACTGCATCGCGACCTCGAGGGACAGGCTCTTGTCCTTGTCCTCGGCCTCGAGGTCGATCACCGTCGGGTGCACCGCGTCTCCCTTGCGGGAGTTGAGGTACTTCACGAAGTCGACGATGCCGCCCTCGTAGTGGTACGTAACGCTCTTGACCTCGTCCTTCTCGTCGGCTCCGGCCTCGTCCGCCCCTGCGGTGGCCTTCGCCGACTCGCGCTCGTCGGTGAGCCTGATGGTCAAGCCCTTGTTGAGGAACGCCATCTCCTGGAAACGCCGCGAGAGCGTCTCGAAGGAGTACTCGGTGGTCTCGAAGATGTCCGCGTCGGCCCAGAAGGTGACCGAGGTGCCGGTGTCACCCGTCACCTCGTGCTGGGCCAGCGGTGCCGTCGGGACGCCCATCTTGTAGTCCTGCGTCCAGCGGTGGCCGTCGGTCTTGACCTCGACCGACACCTTGCTGGACAGGGCGTTCACGACGGAGACGCCGACGCCGTGCAGACCGCCGGAGACTGCGTAGCCGCCACCGCCGAACTTGCCGCCCGCGTGCAGCACGGTCAGCACGACCTCGATGGCCGGCTTGCCCTCGGAGGGAACGATGCCCACCGGGATACCACGGCCGTTGTCGACGACACGCACACCGCCGTCGGCCAGGATCGTCACATCGATCGTGTCCGCGTGGCCGGCCAGAGCCTCGTCGACGGAGTTGTCCACGACCTCGTACACGAGGTGGTGCAGACCGCGCTCGCCGGTGGAGCCGATGTACATACCGGGTCGCTTGCGGACCGCGTCCAGCCCTTCGAGCACGGTAATGGCGCTGGCGTCGTACGAGGCGGTGACCTCGCCGTTCGACGAAGTCACCGCGCCGTTCTCGCCGGCGTCGGTGGACGGGATGTTCTCGTTGGGGTTGCCGGAATCGGCCACGAAGCGCCCTTTCTGGCACAGCACGAGCCGGGCTCGTCGGCGGCTTGCCGGAGCGGCTGCGGCATGTTGCGTTGGTAAGCCTTGATCAGCGTTGCTCAGCTACTCCCGGACGGTCCCCACGTTTGGGGCGGGATTAGCTTCTAGTCTACCGGTAGCGCCGACAGTGATGGGGGTTTGCCGGTACCTGAGTCCGCATGTGCCGCCCTCAACCGGTCTCGCCCGACTCCCCATATGCGGAGCGGGGCTCCAAGAGGCTCTACGAGGCACCCAGCGCTTCCGGCTGTCAACCCTTGGCTACTTCGGAGTCAGCTCGCAGTCCGCAATCGCGTGCGGGTACGCCGAAACGACCGCCTGGCACCTGCTCCGGGCGGTTTCGAGTGATGTCGGTCACCCGTAGGTGTCGCCTGGTCCCGTGCTGCCGGGGGCACGCAGTGGGCCGAAGCGGCGGGCGGGGCCACCAGGGCCGTGCACCTTGATCAACCGCACCGTGCCGTGCCCCAGGTCCTCGTTCAGACGCGCCACGAGCTGCGGGGCCAGCAGCCGCAGCTGCGTCGCCCACGCCGTGGAGTCGCAGCTCACGGTCAGCACGCGTTCGTCCTCGTCGTACCTCTGCGGTACACAGTGCCTGGCCAGGTCCGCGCCGACGATCTGCGGCCAGCGGCCCATCACGCTGCCCACGGCGGCCGGGGTCTCCCAGCCGCGCTCGGTGATCAGCCGGTTGATCGCCGCACCGAGCGCCATGGGGTCGCGGCCGTCGGCACGGGCGCCGGAGCGCAGTCCGCCGCGGCGTGCCTGCTTCTTCTGCTGTGCGGCATCCCCCCGCGCGCGTGCCTGTTCCTTCGCGGCCCGGAGCGCCACGCGCGCGAGGTCCACGCCCGAGAGTTCAGGGGGGTTCTTCGGGGTGGGCCCTTCGGTGCTCATGCGCGCTCCACGGTGCCGCCGGACACGGCGTACCGCGTCCCTGTCAGTACGTGCGGTACGTCGTCGTCGACCGCGGCGGTCACCAGGACCTGCTCGCCGGGTGCCACCAGTTCGGCCAGGCGTTCGCGCCGACGGGTGTCCAGCTCGGCGAAGACGTCGTCGAGGACGAGCACCGGCTCGTTGCCCTCCGCGCGCAGCAGGTCGTACGACGCCAGGCGCAGCGCCAGCGCGTAGGACCAGGACTCGCCGTGGGACGCGTATCCCTTGGCGGGCAGCTGGCCCAGTCTGAGAAGCAGATCGTCCCGGTGGGGTCCCACCAGGGTGACGCCGCGTTCGGTCTCCTGCTTGCGGGCCTCGCCGAACGCGTCCATCAGCTGCTCGTAGAGCGCCTCACGGGTGTGGGCCTCGCCCGGCGCGGACGGTTTGTACTCCAGGGCGACCGGGCCACCGCCGGGCGCCAGCTGCTCGTACGCCTTGTCGGCGAGCGGCTGAATTGCGGCGATGAGGTCGAGGCGCTGGGCGAGCAGCTCGGCGCCGGCACGCGCGAGGTGCTGGTCCCAGACGTCGAGTGTGGACAGGTCCGCACCCGTCCGGCCACCGTGGCGGCGGGCCAGCGCGGCCGTCTTCAGGAGGGTGCTGCGTTGCTTGAGGACCCGGTCGTAGTCGGAGCGGACACCCGCCATGCGCGGGGAGCGGGCGGTGATCAGCTCGTCGAGGAAGCGGCGCCGCTCACCGGGGTCGCCCTTGACCAGAGCCAGGTCCTCGGGAGCGAACAGGACGCTGCGTACGATGCCCAGCACGTCACGCGGCCTGACCTGCGCGGACCTGTTGATGCGGGCACGGTTGGCCTTGCCGGGGTTCAGCTCCAGCTCGACCAGCTGCTGCCGGTCGCCCTGTCGGACCTGCGCCCGGATGATCGCGCGCTCGGCGCCCATGCGGACGAGGGGTGCGTCGGAGGAGACGCGATGGCTGCCGAGCGTGGCCAGATAGCCGACCGCCTCGACCAGGTTCGTCTTGCCCTGCCCGTTCGGGCCGACGAATGCGGTGACGCCCGGGTCGAGCGGGACTTCGACCCGGGCGTACGAGCGGAAGTCGGCCAGCGACAGGTGCGTGACATGCATGGTCGTTCGCCGACCTCCCCAAGGGTTGTGGACCGCCGGGCGGCCCTGTGGATTACTTCTTCTCGACGGCGTGGCCACCGAACTGGTTGCGCAGCGCCGCGATCATCTTCATCTGCGGCGAGTCGTCCTGCCGCGAGCTGAAGCGGGCGAACAGCGACGCCGTGATCGCCGGAAGCGGTACGGCGTTGTCGATGGCCGCCTCCACGGTCCACCGGCCCTCGCCGGAGTCGGCCGCCCAGCCGCGCAGCTTGTCGAGGTGTTCGTCCTGGTCGAGGGCGTTGACCGCGAGGTCGAGCAGCCAGGAGCGGATGACGGTGCCCTCCTGCCAGGAGCGGAAGACCTCTCGGACGTTCTCCACGGAGTCGACCTTCTCCAGCAGCTCCCAGCCCTCGGCGTAGGCCTGCATCATCGCGTACTCGATGCCGTTGTGGACCATCTTCGCAAAGTGGCCCGCACCGACCTTGCCGGCGTGCACCGAGCCGAACGCGCCCTCGGGCTTGAGGGCGTCGAATATCGGCTGCACTTTGGCGACGTTGCCGGCGTCGCCGCCGTACATCAGCGCGTAGCCGTTCTGCAGGCCCCAGACGCCGCCCGAGACGCCGCAGTCCACGAAACCGATGCCCTTGGCCGCCAACTGCGCGGCGTGCTTCTCGTCGTCCGTCCAGCGGGAGTTGCCGCCGTCCACGACGACGTCACCGGGCTGAAGGAGCTCGGCGAGCTCGTCGATCGTGGACTGGGTCGGGGCGCCGGCCGGGACCATCACCCACACCACACGCGGGCCCTCGAGCTTGCTCACCAGCTCCTCGAGGCTGTGGACATCGGCGAAGTCCGGATTGCGGTCGTATCCGATGACGGTGTGGCCTGCGCGGCGGATCCGCTCGCGCATGTTGCCGCCCATCTTGCCGAGGCCGACGAGACCCAGATCCATCAGGTGTTCCTTAGGTTGCGATGTGCATGAGGGGCACTTTCGTACCCGCGTCCGAGCCTAAACCCGAAGGCTCATGCACATCTCCCGGCCCTCCATGCCCACGCATAGGCCCGGACCTGCGGTTTCGTCCGACGGCCGGTGGTTCCGGTGATCCACCGGCCCACCGGAACCTGTGGACGGCGACCGACGCTCAGCCGCTGAGCCGCACCGGCATGATCAGGTACTTGTACGCATCGTCCGCCTCGGCGTCCACGGCCGGCTTGCCGCCCAGCAGCGCGGGCTTCGTGGACGTCGTGAAGGACAGCTGGGCCACCGGGGAGTCGATCGCGCTCAGGCCGTCCAGCAGGAAAGTCGGGTTGAAGGCGATCGAGATGTCGTCGCCCTCCAGGTGGGCGTCGACCCTTTCCACAGCCTGTGCGTCGTCGCTCGAGCCGGCCTCCAGGATCAGCACGCCCTGCTCGAAGCTGAGCCGCACCGGGGTGTTGCGCTCGGCGACCAGGGCGACGCGCTTGACGGCCTCCACGAAGGGGGCGGTCTCGATGGTCGCGACCGAGTTGAACTCCGTCGGGAACAGCGTGCGGTACTTCGGGAGGTCGCCCTCGAGCAGGCGCGTCGTCGTCCTGCGCCCGGCGCCCTCGAAACCGATCAGGCCCTCACCCGCGCCCGAGCCGGACAGGGCAAGCGTCACGGTGTCACCGCTGGTCAGCGCCTTGGCGGTGTCCAGCAGGGTCTTGGCGGGCACCAGGGCGACCGCGGACGCGTCCGGGTTCTCCGGCTTCCACAGGAACTCGCGCACCGCGAAGCGGTAACGGTCGGTGGAGGCCAGTGTGACCGTGTCGCCCTCGATCTCGATGCGCACACCGGTGAGGACGGGAAGGGTGTCGTCGCGGCCTGCGGCGATGGCGACCTGCTGGACCGCCGACGCGAAGACCTCGCCGGGGACCGTGCCTGTCGCGTTCGGCATCTGGGGCAGCGCCGGGTACTCCTCCACAGGCAGCGTGTGGAGTGTGAACCGCGAGGAACCGCAGACCACCGTGGCCCGTACACCGTCTGTGGAAATCTCCACCGGGCGGTTGGGCAGGGCCCGCGAGATGTCCGCAAGGAGACGGCCGGAGACGAGGACCGTGCCCTCCTCCTCGACCTCGGCCTCCACGGAGACACGCGCCGAGACCTCGTAGTCGAAGCTGGACAGGCTCAGCTGACCGTCCTCGGCCTTCAGCAGCAGGCCGGCGAGGACAGGCGCCGGCGGACGGGCCGGAAGGCTGCGTGCCGCCCAGGCCACTGCCTCCGCGAGTACGTCGCGTTCCACCCGGATCTTCACCGTAAGCCGCCTCCTGCTGTTGCCGGCGTTCTCGCCCTGCCTGGCCTTCGTCGTCTGACTCGGTGTCGTGGGCCCCTGGGAGGGGAAGGACACCGGGGAACAGTCTGACGCACCGCGCCGACAGTAGGTGCCCGTCGGGGTCAAGTCGTGATGCGGGGCGGTCGGGAGCCGGAGAGCGAGTTGTGCACAGGACCCGCTTCGAAGCGAAATTCCCGGTCTCTCTAGTTGGGAGTAGTAGTAGGGCCTGTGGATACCGTGGATAACTACGTTGTCCCAGGTCAGAGGTGAAATTTTGTCCACGGGCCCTGTGGGTGCGAGCGGTGGACAACCAGGGATCTCTGTGGAGAACGGAAAGTTCTGCACAGACCGTGCACAGCCCTCAGGCACTTCTCCCCAGTGCTGTCCCCAGCTTTACCCACCTTTCCCACAGCCCAACCCAGCACCTTGGTGTGACGGCTTTCACTCGCGCCGGTGAGAAGCCGCGTCGCGTTGCCGAACAGTGGACAGGGATGTGGAGAAGGCGGGGATCACTGGGGACAACGGACGGCAACCTGTGGGTGGGTGGTGGACAACTTCGCCCACAGGCTGTGGATCTTCGTTTTCTCCACAGCCTGTGGAGATCGTCCGTCCACCAATCCACAGGTGGCTGAGCTGGGCCGATCGCTCTTCGACAGGGCAGCCTGTGGACATCGTCTGGACAACTCCGCGGTCCCCAGGATGTGGACGGAAGAAAGTCGCCTGATCTGTGGAGAGTGGCCGTAACCCGCCAGGTATTCGAACACCGGGTGTCCGGCCTGCGGCCCGGGAGAGGGTGACCGAGTTCGCCGTGCTGGGCCGGGAGAGGGCTGTGGACTCCCTCAGGACGTGAGATGGGGAACGGCCGGGGGCTTCTTCAGCGTGTGGACGAGGAGCGGCGGCGGGCTTCCACCGAGCCTGGTTCTGGCAGCGAAGGAGGGCGTCCTGTGCGAAGGGATGGGGAGGAGCCCGGGCGTGCCGTGCGTCGTGCCGAGAACGGCGCACGGCACCCGTTGTGCGGTCGCGGACAGCGAAGGACGCCCTCGGGAAGGTTCCCGAGGGCGTCTGCGGTGCCGCGTGGGTGCGGTCTCAGCCGTTCTTGATGCGGTTCGTCAGCTCGGTCACCTGGTTGTAGATGGAGCGCCGCTCGGCCATCAGCGCACGGATCTTGCGATCGGCGTGCATGACCGTCGTGTGGTCGCGGCCGCCGAACTGCGCGCCGATCTTCGGCAGCGACAGATCCGTCAGCTCGCGGCACAGGTACATGGCGATCTGCCGCGCGGTGACCAGGGCACGGCCCCGCGAGGTCCCGCACAGGTCCTCCACCGTCAGCCCGAAGTAGTCCGCGGTGGCCGCCATGATCGCGGTCGCGGTGATCTCGGGGGCCGAGTCCTCGCCGCCCGGGATCAGATCCTTGAGGACGATCTCCGTCAGACCGAGATCCACGGGCTGACGGTTGAGCGACGCGAACGCCGTCACCCGGATCAGCGCGCCCTCCAGCTCGCGAATGTTGCGCGAGATACGGGAGGCGATGAACTCCAGGACCTCCGGCGGGGCGTTGAGCTGCTCCTGCACCGCCTTCTTGCGCAGGATCGCGATGCGCGTCTCCAGCTCGGGCGGCTGGACGTCGGTGATCAGGCCCCACTCGAAGCGATTGCGCAGCCGGTCCTCCAGGGTGATCAGCTGCTTGGGCGGCCGGTCCGAGGAGAGCACGATCTGCTTGTTGGCGTTGTGGAGCGTGTTGAAGGTGTGGAAGAACTCCTCCTGCGTCGACTCCTTCTGCGCCAGGAACTGGATGTCGTCGACGAGAAGGATGTCCATGTCGCGGTAGCGCTTGCGGAACGCGTCCGCCTTGCCGTCGCGGATGGAGTTGATGAACTCGTTGGTGAACTCCTCCGAGCTCACATAGCGCACGCGCGTGCCCGGGTAGAGGCTGCGCGCGTAGTGCCCGATCGCATGCAGCAGGTGCGTCTTGCCGAGCCCCGACTCCCCATAGATGAAGAGGGGGTTGTACGCCTTGGCCGGCGCCTCGGCGACGGCGACCGCGGCCGCGTGCGCGAAGCGGTTCGAGGCACCGATGACGAAGGTGTCGAAGAGGTACTTCGGGTTGAGGCGCGCGGTGGGCTCGCCGGGGCCGGCCGCCGGTGCCGGTTGTGCGGCCAGCGGGCCGGGCGCTCCGGTGGTGGGACCCGGGACCGGGCCGCCCCGGTGCCCATGGCCATCGCCGGAGGGCTGCTCGGGGAGCTCGTGCCGGCCGGAGCGCTGCTGCTCGTAATCGGGGCGTGCGCTGTCGTAGTCCGGGCGCTGCTGTTCGTACGGCGAACGGGACAGCGTCTGTCCGCGATAGTCCGGGCTCGGCGTCGCGTACGGGTCGCGGTCCGGGAAGCCGAGGCGCTGCTGCTGCCAGCCGTAGTCGTCCTGCGGCGGGCGGGGCCAGGCGCCGGGCTCCGGACGCTGGTACTCGCTCGGGTAGGCGGGACGGGCGGTGGGCAGCTGGTCACCGGGTCCGGCCGGTAGCTGGTCGGAACGGCCCGTGCGGTGATCGTCCGCACGGTGACGGCCGTATCCCTCATAGGCGCCCTGGCCGTCGTACGGGTCGCGCCCCTGGGGCGGGGTGAGCTCGGGCTCCTCGTAGCGCGGCTGGGCGGGCGGGGCCGGCGGTTCGCCGACGGAGTCGTCGACGGTGATCGCGATGCGGATCGGGCGGCCGCACTCGCGGCTCAGCGTGTCACTGACAACGGGCGCGAGCCGGCCTTCCAGGACGCCCTTCGCGAACTCGTTGGGAACGGCGAGCAGGGCGGTGTCGGCGACCAGCGCCAGCGGCTGGCAGCGCTTGATCCAGTGCTCGTCCTTGGCCTCGACACCCGGTCCGTGCCCCTCACCGAGAAGCTGCTCGAGCACTCGTGGCCACACTGCGGCAAGATCGGCAGGTAGGTCAGCCACAGGGCACGCTCTCTCACAGGTCCCACGAACGTGTGGTTGCGGGACGGGTCGGGATGTAAATCGGGTGGGGCAGGGATAAGGGAACGAATCGGAGTCCAGCCACGGTAGTCAGGGCGGCCGGTACGGTTCAAGTTGTTGTCCCCAGCCTGTGGACAAGTGTCTCCCACGGGCCGTTGGTTTGACCGGATGGCGTAGCCGCGCGTACCGTAACCAGGTCGAGTTGTCGATGGCTGCTGCCGCCTGCCTCCGATGGGCACAGATCACGCACCAGTGTCCCCACCAGGGCACATTTCGGTGATCGGGAAGCGGTGCACTCGGGCGTAATGCGAGCTACTCGTGGGCGCACGGTGACAGCCAGGCGACACCCCGCCAACCACCGAATCATTACTGGAGCCCCCGAGTGAGCAAGCGCACCTTCCAGCCGAACAACCGTCGTCGCGCGAAGACCCACGGCTTCCGGCTGCGTATGCGCACCCGTGCCGGCCGCGCCATCCTGGCGTCCCGCCGTGGCAAGGGTCGCGCCCGCCTGTCCGCCTGATCGCGTACAGGCATGACGTCGTGCTGCCTACCGAGCATCGGCTGAGGCGGCGCGAGGACTTCGCGACCGTGGTACGCCGAGGACGCCGGGCCGGACGCCCGCTTCTCGTCGTCCACCTTCGCAGCGGTGCAACGGACCCGCATGCGCCTGGGGAGAGCGCTCCCCCGACGCGTGCGGGTTTCGTCGTGAGCAAGACCGTGGGTGGAGCGGTCGTACGCAACAAGGTGAAGCGCAGGCTTCGTCATCTGATGCGCGACCGAGTAGCACTGTTGCCCCCCGGTAGCCTGGTAGTCGTACGAGCGCTACCCGGTGCGGGTGACGCCGACCAAGCACAGCTGGCCCGAGACCTGGATGCCGCTCTCCAACGGCTGCTGGGAGGAGGGAGCGCGCGGTGAAGTACCCGCTGCTGGCTCTGATCAAGCTCTATCAGTGGACGATCAGTCCACTGCTCGGTCCGGTGTGCAAGTACTACCCGTCGTGTTCCCACTACGGCTACACGGCCATAGACCGGCACGGTGCGATCAAGGGAACGGCACTCACCGCCTGGCGCATCCTGCGGTGCAACCCGTGGTCGCTGGGTGGTGTGGACCATGTCCCACCACGCAAGCGCCCGCGGTGGCACGAAATGCTGCGCGACGCCTGGCGTGCACGCAAGGGCGGGCCCTCCGCCGCCGAACCGGCCATCGAAGGGGACAGGATTCCCTCGAGCCCGGCCGCAGAGACCTCGTCCCATGCCCAAGGAGCATGATTAGTGGACACGATTGCCAGCCTCTTCAGCTTCATCACGACACCGGTTTCCTGGGTCATCGTCCAATTCCACTCGGTGTACGGGGAGATCTTCGGTCCCGACACGGGTTGGGCGTGGGGCCTGTCCATCGTGTCCCTCGTGATCCTGATCCGTATCTGCCTCATCCCGCTCTTCGTGAAGCAGATCAAGGCGACCCGGGCCATGCAGACGCTGCAGCCCGAGATGAAGAAGATCCAGGAGCGCTACAAGAACGACAAGCAGCGCCAGTCCGAAGAGATGATGAAGCTGTACAAGGAGTCGGGTACCAACCCGCTCTCCTCGTGCCTTCCCATCCTGGCGCAGTCCCCGTTCTTCTTCGCCCTCTACCACGTGCTCAACGGCATCGCGACGGGCAAGACGATCGGCGTCATCGACGATCAGCTGCTCGCCAGCGCCCGTAAGGCGCACATCGTCGGCGCCCCGCTGGCAGCGAAGTTCACGGACGGCGCGGACAAGGTCGCGGCGCTCGGTGCCTCGCTGACCGATGTCCGGGTGATCACCGCGATCATGATCGTCCTGATGTCGGCGTCCCAGTTCTACACGCAACGCCAGCTGATGACGAAGAACGTCGACACCACGGTGAAGACGCCGTTCATGCAGCAGCAGAAGATGCTGATGTACGTCTTCCCCGTCATGTTCGCCGTCTTCGGTATCAACTTCCCGGTCGGTGTCCTCGTCTACTGGCTGACCACCAACGTGTGGACCATGGGCCAGCAGATGTACGTGATCCACAACAACCCGACCCCCGGTTCCAAGGCCCAGGCCGCGTACCTGGAGCGTCTGCACAAGCACGTGACGCACCACGGCGAGACCCGAAACCGGCGTGAGAAGACCATCGTCAAAGCCATCGTCGCCAAGGGCCGTGACCGCAACGAGTTCGAGCGGAAGTTCATCAACGGTCTGACCAAGGCGGGCCTGGCAGCGCAGGCCGACGGCACCGTGGGGAAGAGCGAGGCCGCGGCCGTCGCCACCGTCGAAGACGGTACGCCCACCACTGCCGCTCCCCGGCGTCAGCAGCCCAAGCGGCAGTCCAAGGCTCAGCGCCAGTCCGGTGGCGCCAAGCCGGCAAGCGGCTCCGAGGAGCAGCCTTCCTCGTCATTGTCGCTGAGCAAATCCGACGAGCCGCAGGACGCTCAGCAGACGGGTGGCACCGGGAAGGCGACACCCAAGCCCGGTAGCAGCACCCGTAGCAGGGCCCAGTCCGGCCAGCGCAAGGGTCCGCAGCGGCCCAAGTCCCCGTCCAAGAAGTAAGAAGGAGTCCATCCCGTGACGGAAGGCACCACCTCCGCCGCTGCCGAGGGTGCAGACACCCTGACCCGCCTGGAGCAGGAGGGCGAGATCGCGGCGGACTACCTTGAGGGTCTGCTGGACATCGCCGATCTTGACGGCGACATCGACATGGACGTCGAGGCCGACCGGGCGTCCGTGTCGATCATCAACGAAACGGGCGGCCGTGACCTGCAGAAGCTGGTCGGCCGGGACGGCGAGGTGCTGGAGGCGCTCCAGGAGCTCACACGCCTGGCGGTGCACCGGGAGACCGGCGATCGCAGCCGGTTGATGCTGGACATCGCGGGCTACCGTGCCAAGAAGCGTGCCGAGCTCTCGGAGATCGGTGCCAAGGCGGCGGCCGACGTCAAGAACACCGGTGAGCCCGTGAAGCTCAAGCCGATGACGCCCTTCGAGCGCAAGGTGGTGCACGACGCGGTCAAGGCCGCGGGTCTGCGCAGCGAGTCGGAGGGCGAGGAGCCGCAGCGCTTCGTCGTCGTGCTTCCCGCCTGATCCGGTCCATACACGTTCCCCCGGCCCCGTCTGTTGCGCAGGCGGGGCCGAACTTTGTCAGCCTGGTAGTCCCTCACGGCTGCGGTGAAGGCAGTCAGTGGTCCCTGATAGTTCTGGTGGTCTGCGCTCAGTGCGCTCATGCGGTACGGAAGGACGGTCCTCGTGACGGAGGCAGCAGAGCTTCCCCCTGCGCCCGAGCAGGCGGCCGAGGTGTTCGGCGATCGCTTCGCGGACGCGGTCCGCTATGCGGAGCTGCTCGCCGAGGCAGGTGTGCAGCGCGGTCTGATCGGCCCACGGGAAGTGCCCCGGCTGTGGGAACGGCACCTGCTGAACTGCGCGGTGCTCTCGGAGGTTGTCCCCGACGGCGTGAGCGTGTGCGACGTGGGCTCCGGCGCTGGACTGCCGGGCATCCCGCTCGCGCTCGTCCGGGAGGACCTGAAGATCACGTTGCTCGAGCCTCTGCTGCGTCGGACGAACTTCCTTACGGAGGTTGTCGAACTGCTGGGCCTCGATCATGTGACGGTCGTCCGTGGCCGCGCCGAGGAGGTCATGGGTCAGCTGCCTCCGGTCCAAGTCGTGACCGCACGCGCCGTGGCCCCTCTGGACCGCCTGGCCGCCTGGGGCATTCCTCTGTTGCGCCCCTACGGCGAAATGCTCGCCCTCAAGGGCGACACCGCGGAAGAGGAGCTGAAGAGCGCTGCCACCGCACTGACCAAGCTCGGCGCCGTGGAGACGTCCATCCTGCATGTCGGCGAGGGGATTGTGGATCCGCTCTCGACCGTGGTCCGCGTTGAGGTCGGCGAGAGCCCCGGCGGGGTGCGCTTCGCGGCCAAACGGGCGAAGGCGGCCCGGACAGGCCGGACTCGCCGGCGTCGATGACTGGTTGCTTGATCAGGTTGCCGGAGTGAGGGACTCATCCGTCCCGACCACCAGTCGTACGCCACACAAGCTGCCAAACCCATGCATCTCGGAGTGTCGCAGAGTCCAAGCCGGGGCTGCTGTGCATCGTGTTTCACGTGAAACGTCGCTCACTGCTCCACGGCATCATCAGTCGCGGCCGGGCTGCGGCCGAACCCCGCGATCGCAAGCCCCTCGGATCCCTCGGTGAACCGTCCAGGCACGGGGTTTTATCCCCCGTGGAGGGCTCAGAGTTGTCCACAGAGGTGGATTTCTCCACAGAAGGCCAGACCTCACTGGTTCACGACCCCGAAGGCATGGGAGGCTCTGTTCATTGCGAGCTTGAAGTCGAGGAGAGTGAATCCTTGCGGTCCGACGCCAACATCGCGGGACCGATGACCGATCCGGTCCCCGGTCCCCGTACCGAGTCGATGGGGGACGATGTTTCACGTGAAACACCGCCCCCGATGGACGACACTCCCATCGGTCGTGCTGCCCAACTTGCGGTGGAGGCACTGGGGCGCGCCGGCGAAGGCCTGCCGCGACCCGAGCAGACCCGTGTCATTGTGGTCGCCAACCAGAAGGGTGGGGTGGGCAAGACCACGACGACAGTCAACCTTGCGGCATCGCTTGCCCTGCATGGTGGCCGGGTTCTGGTGATCGACCTTGACCCTCAGGGCAATGCGTCCACTGCGCTGGGAATCGACCATCACGCCGAAGTCCCCTCCATCTATGACGTGTTGGTGGAGAGCAAGCCGCTCGCTGAGGTCGTCCAACCTGTCCCCGATGTCGAAGGTCTCTTCTGCGCGCCTGCCACGATCGATCTCGCCGGTGCGGAGATCGAGTTGGTGTCCCTGGTGGCGCGGGAGAGCCGACTTGAACGGGCGATCCAGTCCTACGAGCAGCCTCTGGACTACGTCCTCATCGACTGTCCGCCCTCCCTGGGCCTGTTGACGGTCAACGCATTGGTCGCCGGACAGGAGGTGCTCATCCCTATCCAGTGTGAGTACTACGCACTGGAGGGCTTGGGCCAACTGCTGCGGAACGTCGATCTGGTCCGGGGGCACCTCAACCCCGCCCTGCATGTGTCGACCATCCTGCTCACCATGTACGACGGACGGACGCGGCTGGCGTCCCAGGTCGCGGAAGAGGTCCGGACCCACTTCGGTGACGAGGTGCTGAGGACGAGCATCCCGCGCTCGGTCCGCATTTCCGAGGCCCCGAGTTATGGGCAGACGGTGCTGACCTACGATCCAGGGTCGAGTGGCGCTCTGTCGTATCTTGAGGCGGCACGTGAAATTGCGCTGAGGGGTGTTGGCGTCCACTACGACGAGCAGCAGGCCCACCTCGGCGCCCAGACGGAACAGAGCATGGTGGAGGGGATCCAGTGAGCGAGCGACGGAGGGGGTTGGGCCGTGGTCTCGGCGCGCTGATCCCTGCTGCCCCGACAGGGGAAAAGACGGCGACGCCGGGTGCGGGGAGCGGCAGTGTGTCCGGCTCTTCGACGGCGGTGCCCGTGTTGACGACGGACCGGGGGGTGGCCGCCGCGAAGGTGACCACGCTCCCTCCTGTTTCATATGAAACCGAGGAGCCGTCGACGGGCAGTGCCGCGGAGACATCCGCGCCGCCGCTCGGTGCCCATTTCGCCGAGCTGCCCCTCGACTCCATCACGCCGAACCCGCGGCAGCCCCGAGAGGTGTTCGACGAGGACGCGCTCGCCGAACTGATCACCTCTATCAAAGAAGTCGGCCTTCTGCAGCCCATCGTGGTGCGACAGGTCGGTCCTTCGCGCTACGAGCTCATCATGGGCGAGCGCCGCTGGCGGGCCTGCCGTGAGGCCGGTCTTGAGTTCATCCCGGCGATCGTGCGGGCCACGGAGGACGAGAAGCTCCTCCTGGACGCTCTTCTGGAGAACTTGCACCGGACCCAGCTGAATCCGCTGGAAGAGGCGGCCGCCTACGACCAGCTCCTCAAGGACTTCAACTGCACTCATGATCAGCTGGCGGACCGCATCGGCCGGTCCCGCCCACAGGTCTCCAACACGCTGCGGCTGCTGAAGCTGTCGCCGGCGGTCCAGCGCCGGGTCGCCGCGGGAGTACTGTCGGCCGGCCACGCCCGAGCCCTGCTGTCCGTCGAAGACTCGGAGGAGCAGGACCGGCTGGCCCATCGGATCGTGGCCGAGGGGCTGTCCGTGCGGGCTGTCGAAGAGATCGTCACACTGATGGGATCACGACCGCAGAGCGCTCCGCGTTCCAAGGGACCGCGCGCTGGTGGCCGGGTTTCCCCCGCGCTGAGCGATCTGGCGACACGACTGTCGGACCGCTTCGAGACTCGGGTGAAGGTCGACCTCGGGCAGAAGAAGGGCAAGATCACCGTCGAGTTCGCCTCGATGGAGGACTTGGAGCGGATCCTGGGCTCGCTTGCACCGGGCGAGGGTCCGGTGCTTCAGCGGAGTCTGCTGGATGATGACTCGGAGGAGCTGGAGGACTGAGCCGACGGGTGGCATGACGGATTCTGTGCTGTCGACCGTCAGAGCGGGCTGTGTCCGGTGTGTACCGGAACACGGCCCGCTCTTTGCTTTCAGGCGGTATCGATGGAATCGCATCATGGATACGATGCGTTCGGGTATGGCGCATCCACCTGGCGGCACCTTCATCGGGGAGGCGGGGGCCTTGCGAACCATGAGCCGTACCGGACTGGTGACTGCGGGCCTGGGCCTGGGAGCGGTCGGCGGGTTCGTCGGCAGCATGCTCAGGGAGCGGAGCACTCTGACAGCCGCCCGCGATGCTGCGGGCGAAGGAAGCGAGGAACTGCCTTCATGGGGCGTCGGCTCGTACCGCTCACGCTGGACAACCTTCCGGACCTTCCCCATCGTTGTCGGGCGTGTGTCTTCTGGGAGCTGGATCCCGTCAGCGGTGAAGCAGCGGTAAGGACCGGCACGTCCGCGCTGGAGAAAGAGGCGTGGATCTCGGCCGTCCTGCTCGACTGGGGATCCTGCGGCCGGGTGGTCTACGTGGACGATGTACCGGTGGGATTCGTGCTGTACGCACCCCCCGCCTACGTCCCACGGTCCACCGCATTTCCCACGAGCCCGGTGTCCTCGGATGCCGTTCAGTTGATGACCGCCTTCATCATGCCCGGGTATCAGGGGCAGGGGCTCGGCCGGGTGATGGTCCAGACGGTTGCCAAGGATCTGCTGCGTCGAGGTTTCAAGGCGATCGAGGCGTTCGGCGACGCGCGCTGGAAGGAACCTGCGTGCCTCCTGCCCGCCGATCATCTCCTGGCAGTGGGCTTCAAGACGGTACGCCCGCATCCGACGTACCCCCGGTTGAGGCTGGAGCTGCGCACGACGCTCTCCTGGAAGGAGGACGTCGAGCTGGCGCTGGACCGCCTCCTGGGGGCCGTACAGAAGGAACCCGCGCTGCGGCCGCTGTGAGCTTCTGAGCGCGGCCCTCGCCCTGCTCTCCCCATACGAATGGGCCAGCCCCTTGGGGGGCTGGCCCATTCGTGTTTCACGTGAAACATCGCCGCCTTGGCTCAGCGGCGCCGCCTTCTTACTCGGCGATGAAGTCCTCGAGGTCGCGGACGATGGCGGCCTTCGGCTTGGCGCCGACAATGGTCTTGGCGACCTCGCCGCCCTGGTACACGTTCAGGGTTGGGATCGACATGACACCGTACTTGGCGGCGGTGGCCGGGTTCTCATCGATGTTGAGCTTGACGATCTCGATCTTGTCGCCGTACTCGGTGGCGATCGCCTCGAGCGACGGCGCGATCTGACGGCACGGACCGCACCAGGCGGCCCAGAAGTCCACCAGGACGGGCTTGTCGCTCTTGAGGACGTCCTGCTCGAAGGAGTCGTCGGTCACGTTCTTCAGGGTGCCGGCCACGGCGGGCTCCTTAACTCGGTGATGCGATGGGAGGAAGGGAAGGGTCAAACGGTGGTCTTCTCGGGCTCGGCCTGCTGCTCGCTGTCCGCGAGAGCCGAGAGGAAGCGCTCGGCGTCAAGGGCGGCGGAGCAACCTGTGCCTGCCGCGGTGATCGCCTGGCGGTATGTGTGGTCGACGACGTCGCCGGCGCCGAAGACTCCGGTCAAGTTGGTCCGGGTCGAGGGGGCGTCCACCTTGAGGTAGCCCTCCCCGTCGAGGTTGAGCTGGCCCTTGAAGAGCTCGGTGCGCGGGTCGTGACCGATCGCGATGAACAGGCCGGTCACCGGCAGCTCGGTGAGCTCCCCGCTCTTCAGGTTCCGCAGCGTCAGACTCTCCAGTTTCGGGTCGCCCTTGATCTCGGCGACCTCGCTGTCCCAGACGAACTTGATCTTCGGGTCGGCGAAGGCGCGGTCCTGCATCGCCTTGGAGGCCCGCAGGGTGTCACGGCGGTGGATGATCGTCACGGACTTGGCGAACCGGGAGAGGAAGGTGGCCTCTTCCATTGCGGTGTCCCCGCCGCCGATCACGGCGATGTCCTGGTCCCTGAAGAAGAAGCCATCACAGGTGGCACACCAGGAGACACCGCGCCCGGACAGTGCGTCCTCGTTGGGCAGCCCCAGCTTCCGGTGCTGAGAGCCGGTGGCGACGATGACGGCTTTCGCCTTGTGGACCGTGCCGGCGGTGTCGGTGACGGTCTTGATCTCACCGGTGAGGTCGACAGAGACGATGTCGTCCGGAAGGAGCTCGGCACCGAAGCGCTCTGCCTGGGCGCGCATGTTGTCCATGAGCTCCGGGCCCATGATTCCGTCCTGGAAGCCAGGGAAGTTCTCCACCTCGGTGGTGTTCATCAGCGCACCGCCCGCGGTGACGGCACCCTCGAACACCAACGGCTTCAGCGACGCGCGCGCGGTGTAGAGCGCTGCCGTGTAGCCGGCGGGGCCGGAGCCGATGATGATCACGTTACGGACGTCGCTCACGGCTTGATTCCTCGTCTCTGGAGTCTGGCTGCTACTCGGTGGAGGCTCTCTCTGTACTCTCACCCCACCCAACGGATCCTAAGGGGCCCGCATTCCCACCGTGTCCGGGCACACGCAGACGCGTCACCGTACACGGATTCCAAGCGCTACCGAGGCAGGAGCCGTCAGACGGTGGATGCTTCAGGAGCGGGCGTACGAGTGGGTCAGCAGCACCTTGCCGGGCGAGGCCGAGGCCTGCTTCACACATGCCGCGTCGACGATAAAGGCGGTGACCCGGGTGCTGTCGGAGGCGTCGCGGGTGACGACGAGATAGACGACGGTCCCCTGGTAGACGCCCTCGTCGGCAGCGAGGACGGCCTGATTCGTCCGAATGGCTTGCTCGACGCAACTCGGCACGGTGACGCTGGTGCCGCGGAGCGTCTTGTCGGTGCCCATGGCCGACGACCCCGTGTTGCCGTCTGCGGACTGGATGCCCCAGGGCTTGGTGTTCTCGGGGTGGCCGCTTCCGGTCTGCCCCTCATCGAGCAGCTTCACCACTTGGCCTTGCAATGTGCCCTCGGAGTAGGTGTGCGCAGCGTCCGTCTGGGCCTCAGCAGCCGTCGGTGGACTCTTGCCCGAGTCGTTGCCCAGGGTCTGGACGAGCAAGGTGCCCACCCCCAGGGCCGCGGCCGTGAAAACGGCGGCCAGGGCGACGGTCCTGGGGCCGCTTCGGCGCGTTCGCCTTGAGCACCCCGGTCCGGTGGCCGCGGTGGCGTGGCCCGAAGGGCGGTCGGATGCGGAAGCGGGCGATGTTTCACGTGAAACATGTGCGGCGACCGGACCGCCCTGGGGAGTGGCCACGGTGGCGGGTGTCATCGCGTCCAGCAGAGCGTGGGAGGCCAGGGCCGCGTCGATCCGCTCCGCCACGTCGTCCGGCATACGCGGGGGCTCCGGCACCGTGCCCAGGAGGCCTCGGATCTCTTCGAGGGAGTCGTACACCTCCGAGCAGAGAGCACAGTCCGCCAGGTGCCGTCGCACATCCGCGGTGCGGGTCGGCGGGAGAAGACCTTCGCTGAGGTCGGAGAGCTCCTCGACGTCCGGGTGCCCGGCTGTGTCGGTCGTGGATGTCACGCTCGCCCACCTCCGCCCTTCACAGCAGCTGAATCGCTTGGCCCTACATCCTGTGGTCCCGCTGCGGGTGGGACGGACGTCCCCTGCGCCCGGTTCCGTCCGTCGCCCGACTTTCGGTCTTTGCCGCCGCCCTCCGTACGCAGATGGGTCAGCAGCGGTAGCAGTCTGGCTCTGCCCCGGGCACAGCGGCTCTTCACCGTCCCGGTCGGTACGTCGAGAATGCGGGCGGCCTCCACTACCGGGTAGCCCTGCATGTCCACCAGAACGAGGGCCGCCCGCTGGTCGGCAGGCAGGGTGCCCAGGGCCTCCAGTAGTTCACGGTGGAGATCATTGCGCTCGGCAGGAGCGGAAGCCGACTCGTGTGGCTCCAGCAACTGCTCCAGCCGCTCCGCGTCGTCGACCGGTGAGGTCTTCCTGGAGGCCGCCTTGCGGGCGCGGTCCAGGCAGGCGTTCACCGTGATCCGGTGCAGCCAGGTGGTGACGGCCGACCGGCCGCGAAAGGTGTGGGCGGCCCGGTACGCGGAGACGAGGGCGTCCTGGACGGCGTCAGCGGCCTCTTCGCGGTCTCCCAGCGTCCTGAGCGCCACGGCCCAGAGACGGTCGCGGTGGCGCCGTACGAGTTCGCCGAAGGCGTCGGGGTCGCCCTCTACATGACGGGCGAGGAGGTCCTGGTCGCTGGTATCGCCGTATTCGGACTCACGAGCCATCGGACCCCCTCCCTCAGCGTGTTGCTCAGCCCGTGAACTTCACGTCGGTGATGGCCTGCTTGAAGCCGGCACTGCTGTAGCCGTCACTGGGCGCGCTCGGCACATCCGTGATCCACAGCAGCACGTACTGGGTCTTCACCGTCTTCTTCGTCTTCACCGTGAGAGAGTCCCCGCTTGTGGTGGCGGTTCCGATCTCCTTCATCCCGTCGACCCCCGTCGAGGGCGTCAGCGAATCCGTGGCGTAGAGATGGACCGTCGTGTGGTCGCCGGAGTACCGGAGCCCTATCGACGCGGTTGTGATCTCCTTGGCCGAGCCGAGGTCGTAGACGATGCCCACGCCGGGCTTGTAGGGCGCCAATGCCGGCCCGTCGTTGTAGCGCTTGGTCCGCCAGTACGTGGAACTGTCGCCGTCGTAGGTCTTGGCGACATCCTCAGGTGCCTGGGCATCGCCACTGGCGACATACTCGCGTGAGCCCTGGATCTTGAGAGGCCCGGCAGGAATCGGCTTGCCGCCGTTCTTGTCGTTCCCGTCCGTCGTCTGCGTCTGGTGCGTGTCGTTGGACTTGTCGCCCTGGTCCATGAGCGCGTCGGCCAGCTGCCAGCTCCCCAGCCCCAGCGCCACGATCAGCAGAGCGGACACGACCCATTTGAGGGCCTTGCCGGTGGGGCTCTGCAGCGGGGGCGGCGGCGTCGGCACGGGCTGGGCGACGCCCGGGCGGGCCGTGGAGCGGCCGTAGGTGCCCTGCTGGTAGGTCGTGCGCTGGTACTCGGGCGGGGCCGCGAATGCGGGCTCCGGCGGGCGGACGCGAGGCATGTCCCCGATCGCCTTCACCAGTTCCTCGGGCGTGGTGCACGCGGTCTCGTGGCGGGACGCGGTGGCCCCGTTGTTGGCCAGTGCGCGCATGGAGAGCTCGGACAGACCGCGGTGGACACCGGCACGGACCTGGTCGGGTGCGATGAGGCCGACACCCTTGGGGAGTCCGGACAGGCCGTAGGCGTCGTCGTCGTACGGCCAGCGCTGGGTGAGAGCGGCATAGAGGAGCGCGCCGATGGCCTCCGTGTCCGTGCGCTGCGGGGTGTCCGAGCCGATGCCGCGCAGTGCGGCGTTCACGGCCAGACCGCGGATGCGCCACTGACCCGAGGAGGTGCGAAGGACAGTGCCCGGGGTCAGGCGCAGATGGGAGAGGCCCTCACGGTGGGCGGCGGCCATCGCCTGGGAGACCTGGGTGACCATCTGGTAGGCGTCGTGCGCCTCCAGCGGTCCGGAGGCGAGCAGCGTGGTCAGCTCGGTGGCGTCGGGCAGCCACTCGTGGACCACGTAGACGACGTCGTTCTCCTCGACGGCGTCCAGGACCTGTACGAAGCGGGGGTCGCCGAGCAACGCCGAGGAGCGTGCCGCGGCCAGCACGGAACGGGCCCGTGCATGGTCCGCGGGAAGGATGTGCACCCCGACGGCACGTCGGAGCTTCTCGTCCACAGCACGCCAGCTGCTGAATCCGTCCAGACGGGTGACGCACTCCTCGAGGCGGTAGCGTCTGGCGAGCTTATGGCCGCTGTGCAACTCGAGCGGCGAGGTCTTCCCGAGACGCTCGGTCGCACCGTTCCCGTGTGCCTCGTCGTTGTCCGTGTCCTGCTCCCGGTCCTGGGTCGCCCCGTCGGACGTGGACTGGTCCGCCTTGGCGGTCAGCGGCTCGTCGCCGCTGTTGTCTGCCACGTCGACGGCAGCCGTGCTCCGTTCCGCCACCGTCGTTCCTGCCTCCCCATCCGTTGCGCGCTGACCGACGCAGAAACCAATTGTGCCCACAGTCCGTCGCAATGCACGACACACGGCGACGAACGATGGTTGTGCGCGTACCCCCGCCTCAGCGCCCCAGGCGCCCGCGGACCATGCCGACCATTGAGTTGAGTTCCTCGATGCGCATCTTCCGTGCGGCGACGTAGAAGACACCGAGAAGCAGTGCGCCACCACTGAGCAGGGCGGCGAACGAGCCGCCGACGCCCTGTCCCAGCGTGCGGCCGATTCCGTAGCAGGCCGCACCGCTCAGCAGAGCGGCCGGCACCGAGGCGATTCCCAGGCGTGCGTATGTCCGCACCACCCGTGCGCCGTCCAGGTCGCCGCCCAGCCGCTTGCGCAGCCGGGCCCAGGCGACGCCGACACCGATCGCGTACGCCAGGCCGTACGAGGCCGCCATTCCGACCACGGCCCAGCGAGCCGGGAGCACGAAGTAGCAGACGGCCGAAGCACTCGCGTTCACAGCGGCCACGATGACCGTGTTGTAGAAGGGGGTGCGGGTGTCCTCGTACGCGTAGAAGGCGCGGAGCACGACGTACTGCACCGAGTACGGGATCAGACCGAGGCCGAAGGCCATCAGCATGTAGCCCATGTTGGTGGCTGCACCGGTGCCGGAGGAGCCGAAGATCAGGGTGCACATCGGGATGCCGAGCGAGAGGAACCCGAAGGCAATCGGCACGATCGCGACGGCCGTGGTGCGCAGGCCCTGGGAGATGTCGTCCCGGACGGCCCCGCCGTCGCCCTCGGCGGCCGAGCGCGAGATCCGCGGCAGCAGAGCGGCCATCAGGGAGACGGTGATGATCGCCTGAGGCAGGCCCCAGATCAGCTGGGCGTTGGCGTAGGCGGCGAAGCCGGTGCCCTTGACGGGAGAAGCCTTGCCCGAGGCCGTGGACAGCTGGGTGACGACCAAGGCGCCCGCCTGGTTGGCGAGGACGAACAGGACCGTCCACTTGGCGAGCATCGCGGCTTTGCCCAGGCCGTGCCCCTTCCAGTCGAAGCGCAGCCGGAGGCGGAAGCCGGTCTCCCCGAGGTAGGGGATCATCGCCAGGGCCTGGACGACCAGTCCCAGCAGGACACCGATGCCGAGGAGCCGCTCGCCCTCCGGCGGGATGGAGTGGACGGTCATCCCGGAGTCGGCGGCGGTGCCGTAGACCCAGATGAAAGCGCCGAGCGTCACGATGATCACGATGTTGTTGAGGACCGGGGTCCACATCATCGCGCCGAACTTGCCACGCGCGTTCAGGATCTGCCCCATCACCACATGGATGCCCATGAAGAAGATCGAGGGCAGGAAGTAGCGGGTGAAGGTGACGGCGACCTCGTTGGCGGCCGGGTCGTTGGCCACGGGGACGGACAGGACACGGACCAGGAGGGGTGCACCGAGCATCGCCAGTGCGGTCAGCAGACCCAGTGCCACCATGACCAGCGTCAGCAGTCGGTTGGCGTACGCCTCGCCTCCGTCGTCCTCCTTCATCGCGCGGACGAGCTGCGGCACGAAGACGGAGTTGAGGCCGCCGCCGACGGTGAGGATGTAGATCATCGTCGGGAGCTGGTAGGCGACCTGGAACGAGTCGCCGAGAAGACCGAGCCCCAGCGCGGACACGATCAGCGCGGAGCGGATGAAGCCGGTGAGGCGGGAGACCATGGTGCCGGCAGCCATGACGGCGCTGGACTTGAGCAGGCCGGAGGCCCGCCCGGCCGTCTTCGCCGCAGGTGCGGGGGCCGGCTCCGGAGCGGAGGCCGGCGCAGATGCGTAGGCCGCGCCCGGTGCCACCGGGGTGGGCCCCGGAGCATACGGCCCGGCCATCGGCGACGCGGGGGCAGTGTGGGCCTGGCCCGGGTACTGTCCCGCCGGGCCCTGGCCGGGCGGCGGCGCGGTGGTCGCGCCGGGAGCGGTCGGCCGCTCCACGTAGGGCTGACCACCGCCCTGCTGCTGGTCCCGGTAGAGGTGGGCGAAGGCGTCCGGCTCGTGGCGCTCCTCGCCGGCCTGGGTGACCAGGTCGTCAACTCCCACGAACTGCGTCGCGCGGGGATCGTCACTGTACGGAAGGTACTGAGAGGGACCCTCCGGCTCCGGCGCCGGTGGCTGTGCCCACACACGTGGGTCGGGGGCGTACTGCGATGCCGGGGGCTGCGCGTAGAAGGGCTGCTGCGGCTGGTACGTGCCCGGGGGTGGCGGCGGGTGGGCGGCGCGGTCATAGAGCGCCTCGGTCACCGGGTCCTGGGCGGAGAGGCCCTGTGAGCGGTAGGGATCCTGGTCGTAGGCGTCCTGGAGGTACATGTCCGCCGGGGGCTGCGCGGGCACTTGACCGGGCTCGTGCGGCGGCGGGCTCTCGGGGTAGCCCTGGCTGCCCGCGGCGCCCTGGCCGCGGTCACCGACGTACGGCGCGTTCATGGTTACCCCACCTCATTGTCACCAGGCCCACCGGCCACGACATCGCTCAACGGTCCACTCTCTCACCCGCGCCGGACGGGTCGGCGGTTTCCGTTGCGGTGTCCGGTGTCGGGTCACTCGGCTGCTCCGGGTCGTCTGCCCCGGTCTCCGCATCCGACTCCTTTACAGGTGCCTTCGCCGAGGTTTCGCCGTCCCCAGTGTCTACGGTCCCGTCCGCGGCCCCGTTCAGACCCCCCTCTTCCGAGGCGGCGTCCGGGCCCTCGGGGTCGCCCTGCTGCTCCTCCTCGGCCTGCTGTGCCGCCAGCCGCTTGCGTTGGGTGTACATGCGGAATCCGGCGAGTACCAGCAGCAGGACGCCGCCGGCGATGACCAGCATCACCGTGGGCGTGATCTCGGTGACGTTCACATCGAAGGTGACGGCGGGGCCGTAGGGCCGCCCGTCCTCGGTGAAAAGCTGGGCGACGACGGCGGCCCGGCCGTTGGCGTTGGCCGTGGTGGTGAACTTCACGGACTGGCTGTGGCCGCCCGAGACGGTGATGGGCTGCTCGAAGTAGGGGCCGTTGCCGATCTTCAGACGGGTCGGTTGCTGCGAGGTGAGTCGCAGTACCAGACGGTCGACCCCTTGCATCAGGTTGTTCTGGACCGTGACGGGGATCGTGGCGCTGCGGCCGGAGAGCTTCGTCTCTGACTTCGGGATCAGCCGGACCTGGCCGGTGAGCACCTCGAGGTACGCCTCCACGCCCTGGCGGAATGTCGACGCCTCGGTGGCGTGCCGACGCCACGAGGTGGATACGGCGCGATCTATCGCCCGTCCGAAGGGAGTGGCGACCCGGGAGGGGTCGCTGAGGATCACCTTGAAGCTCTCGAGCTTGTCCTGGGTCTCCTCGATCTGCTGGAACGCCGACTTGGGCAGCTCCGCCTTGCGCAGCGACGAGGGGTAGCGGGACATGGACGGCACCTTGGTGGTGGCGTTCGGATCCGGCTTGGCCCTGGCGGCCTCCGACAGATCGGCGGACTGCGACCAGCCGGCTGCCTGGAGGGCCCTCACCGCCTCCGCCATCGACTGAGCCTGGTCGGCGGAGGGCATCCGCTGGGGGGCGATGACGACGCTGCGGGCCTTGTCCGGCTCCTGCAGGTTGATCATCAGGCTCTGGGCGAGGAACTCCTGTACGGCGAGGGTGGAGTTTGCGGCCGAGGTCAGGTCACCCGTGAATGCCGTCGACAGGCCGGCGTCCGTGACCACAGCCGTCGTTCCGCCGCCGATGGGGCGGGCGGCCGTGGGAGTGTAGGACAGGTCGCCGTCCTCGAGGCTGTCGCTGCGGGCGATCACCTTGTCGGCACCCGCGGAGGTGGCGACCTTCACGATCGACGGATCGATCGCACCGTTCACGGGCCAGGCGAAGTCCGTGTCGGGTTTCACGTGGAGGACGGTCTCCACCGTGCTCGAGGCCACATCCGTGGCGTCCTTGAGGTGGCTCAGGGAGCCCGTGACGTTCCTGCCGTTGTGGGCCAGTGAGGCCAGGTCCGGATCGGCGAACGGGAGGGCTACGACCTCCTTGTTCTGGACCGCCTTCTCGAGTTCGGAGAGCCACTGCTTGGCGACCGCCTGGTTCTTGCCCGCCGTGACCTTGTCACCCTCGCCCTTGACGCTGTAGCTGCCCGTCATCGCGTCCACCGAGGCGAGGAGGTCCGGGTCGATCACCCAGGTGACGTCCAGGTCCTTGCCCAGTGACAGCAGCTGGGAGAGGCGGCCGCCCGGAGCGAGCTCCTGGGCCAGTTCGTCGTTCTGGAAGACGGGTGTCTGCTGCTGGTTGGGGAGCGTCTCCGCGGTCATGTGGACGTTGGAGATCAACGGCCACAGGAACGTCGTCTTCGTCTTGGTCGTGGTGCCGTCGGGCTGCCAGGGCAGGAAGGTTCGCTGGATGCCGAGCACCTGCTCGTACGGCTGCGCGGAGGTCTGACCGGAGAGCGAGACGGCGAGCTGGTAGACCCCGTCGGAACCCAGGTCCAGGTCCTTGACGGGGACGGAGATGCTGAAGTTCTGCGAGACGCCCGGGGTGAGCTTGTCGAACTCGGCGGCGTACTTGCCCCCCAGCTCGGAGCCGTCGACGCTCGGCCGGTACCCGGTTCGCTCGGCCGCGCTGTCGATGGCCGACCGACTGTTCAGGGGTGTGGGGTCGACACGCAGGCCTACATGCGCGGCCGTGACGGGCTGCTTGCCGTTGTTGGTGACCGTGCCGGAGACCGTCAGGGTGTCGTCGTCGGTCGGCGTATCGGGGCTCAGCGAGTCGAGGGAGACACTGACGGTGCGGGATCCGCCGGCGGCCGCCGGGGAGCGCTTCTCGGAGGCGTGTGCGGCCGGGCCGGCGGGCAGCTGCAACAGGCCGGCCAGCAGGGGCGCGCCCGCGAGGAGCGCTCCGGTGCGCCGGAGCCACCGATGGGCAGGTGAGGGACTCATCCCCTGGAAGTCTGCCGCCTCGGCCACGCGCTCGCCCGTCCCTCGTCGTCAGTGGTCGTCGGAATGTGCGTCCACGCATGGTAACGATGCGCGCGGAAGGGAAGTGCCACGGTCCGCGCCCCAAGATCGGAACCGGGCGTCCAGCTGTCCTGTATGTGCTGAGATACGAGTAAACATCTAGGTGGGATGTTTCCGCATGTCCACCGGGCGCTTGTGGGCGTTTAATGGAGGCGCCCTCCCGCGTCCGGGCCACGTACCCTTTTCTGCTGTGCCGAACGCCAACGAAGACAATCCCAGTGCCCTGAGTCAGGTGCAACGCCGTGCGGTGAGCGAACTACTGCGGGTGTCCCCTGTCGCTGACGATCTTGCCCGTCGCTTCGAGGACGCCGGGTTCTCGCTGGCCCTGGTCGGCGGCTCGGTGCGCGATGCCCTGCTCGGGCGTCTCGGCAATGATCTCGACTTCACGACCGACGCCCGCCCTGAGGATGTCCTGAAGATCGTGAGGCCGTGGGCGGATGCCACATGGGACGTGGGTATCGCCTTCGGTACGGTCGGTGCGCAGAAGGAGGCTCGCGTCGGAGACGCTGTTCAAGGCTTCCAGATCGAGGTAACGACCTACCGGTCCGAGTCCTACGACCGAACCTCGCGCAAGCCCGAGGTGTCGTACGGCGACTCCATGGCGGAGGATCTGGTCCGTCGCGACTTCACGGTCAATGCGATGGCCGTCGTGCTGCCCGAGAAGAAGTTCGTCGACCCGTACGGTGGTCTCGGCGACCTTGCCACCCGGGTGCTCCGCACCCCGGGGACTCCCGAGGAATCGTTCTCGGACGACCCGCTGCGCATGCTGCGGGCCGCCCGCTTCGCTGCTCAGCTGGACTTTGAGGTCGCCCCCGAGGTCGTCAAGGCCATGAAGGAGATGGCCGGGCGCATCGAGATCGTCTCCGCCGAACGTGTGCGGGACGAGCTGAACAAGCTGATCCTTTCCGCGCACCCCCGCAAGGGTCTGAGGCTGCTGGTCGAGACCGGGCTCGCTGATCGCGTCATCCCGGAGCTTCCCGCGCTGCGGCTGGAACGTGATGAGCACCATCGCCACAAGGACGTCTACGACCACACGCTGATCGTGCTGGAGCAGGCGATGGCACTGGAGGAGAACGGCCCCGATCTGACCTTGCGGATCGCCGCGCTGCTCCATGACATCGGGAAGCCGAGGACGCGGCGCTTCGAGAAGGACGGTCGGGTGTCCTTCCACCACCACGAGGTGGTCGGCGCCAAGATGGCCAAGAAGCGGATGATGACGCTCAAGTATCCCAACGACCTGGTAAAGGACGTCGCACGCCTGGTCGAGCTTCATCTGCGCTTCCACGGCTACGGCGCCGGTGAGTGGACGGACTCCGCGGTACGCCGGTATGTGCGTGACGCAGGTCCGCTCCTCGATCGCCTCCACAAGCTGACCCGGTCCGACTGCACGACCCGCAACAAGCGCAAGGCGGCGGCGCTCTCCCGGGCCTACGACGGGCTGGAGGAGCGCATCGCCCAGCTCCAGGAGCAGGAGGAGCTGGACGCGATCCGCCCCGATCTGGACGGCAACCAGATCATGGAGATCCTGGGTGTCGATCCGGGACCGATTGTCGGCCAGGCCTACACGTTCTTGCTGGAGCTGCGGCTGGAGAACGGCCCGATGGAGCACGATGCCGCGGTGGCGGCACTCAAGGACTGGTGGGCCGAGCAGGGCTGAGACGGGTTGGGGTCATGTTTCACGTGAAACATGACCCCGTGGTGAGGAGATGTACGGAAGACGAGGGGGGCGATGTTTCACGTGAAACATCGCCCCCTCGGCGTCTGCTGCCCGACGTGTTACTTGGTCTCCTTCAGGCAGAGCACCACGTCGTGGCCTCCGCCGGACTGGATGTAGGAGATCGTCGCGGCCTCGACGTTCTGGCACTTGTTTTCGTCGCTGCTGCCGTCAAACTTCTGGACGACCTTGTACTGGGCCTGGCTGGAGGAGCAGTCGACTTCCTTGAGGTCGGCATTGCTGTCGGTGCCGGCATTGTGCATGCAGGAGCCCACCGATGTGCTCTCCGCATCCGTCTCGCTCATGAACCAACCTATGCCGAACTTGACGACGCCGATGATGACTGCCACGACGATGATGCCGACGATGCGCATGGCCTTCTTGCCGCCACGCTTCGCAGGGCCCGGTTGCGGCGGCAGCGGTGCGGCGGGACCGCCCTGGTTGGGGAATGGTGCGTAGGGGGCTCCCTGCGGCGGGACGCCGGGGTTGCCGGCCTGCTGCGGCGGGACGCCCGGGTAGCCTGCCTGTTGCCCCGTGGGCCCGGTGGGTTGCTGGGCGTAGGGATTCTGGCCCTGAGGCGGCGGAGTGGTCACTTTAAGGGTCCCCCCTCGAACGTGGGTGCGCGTAATAAGACGCACGTAAGCTACCGGTGAGCAGTGACAACTCTGAAGTTCAGAGGGGGTCCGTAGCCTTGATGTGACACTTACTGTGTTCAAAACGGTGCATAGCCACGGCGATTGCCGCGTAGAAAACGCCCACCACGACCACGAGTGTGGCCGAGCGGCCGTCAGGAGGCAGCATCAGGGCGGCGACGCCCGCGGCGCCGACGAACGCGACGTTGAAGAGCACGTCGTAGACGGAGAAGACCCGCCCCCGGAAACCGTCGTCGACCGCGTGCTGCACGATCGTGTCCGTGGAGATCTTCGCGCCCTGCGTGATCAACCCCAGCACGAAAGCGGCGACCAGCATGGGCCCCGTGGTGAACGGCAGGCCGAGTGCGGGCTCCAGGACCGCGGCGGCAGCGGCGCACACGACGATCCATCCGCCGGGGCCCAGGCGCCCCGCCGCCCATGGCGTCACCACGGCGGCCGTGAAGAACCCGGCACCGGACACCCCCAACGCCAGCCCCAGGAGAGCGAGTCCGTGGCTCGCGTCCGAGGACAGGGCGTACCGGCACAGCATCAGCAGCAGGACCAGCAGCGCGCCGTAGCAGAACCGCATCAGCGTCATGGCCGCGAGGGCCCAGGCCGCCTCGCGGCGCGGGGGCTTCGCGAGATGCCGTACTCCTGCCGCAAGGTCGCGTGTGGCGCCGACAAGGGCGGTGCCGAGCCGTGGCGGCACCGACTCCAGGTCGGGACCCAGCTGTTCGGGCGCCAGGGTCAGCGACGCCAAGGCCGCACCCAGATACAGGCTTGCACCCAGGAGCACCACCGCCGCGTCGGAGTCCGCGGCCGCCAGGCGCACGAGGAAGGCGAGTCCCCCGCCCGCGGTCGCGGCGAGCGTGCCGGCCGTCGGGGAGAGCGAGTTCGCGATGACGAGGCGTTCGTCGTCGACGACATGAGGCAGCGCGGCGGACAGGCCCGCCAGGACGAAGCGATTGATCGCTGTGACGCACAACGCGGAGACGTAGAAGAGCCAGTCGGGGACATGGCCCAGCATCAGAACGGCCGTTGCACAGGCCAGCAGGGCACGCAACAGGTTGCCGTAGAGGAAGACCTGGCGACGCCGCCAGCGGTCCAGCAGAACGCCCGCGAAGGGGCCGACGAGGGAGTACGGCAGGAGCAGTACGGCCATGGCGGAGGCGATGGCCCCGGCCGAGGTCTGCTTCTCCGGAGAGAAGACGACGTAAGCGGCGAGCGCGACCTGGTAGACGCCATCGGCGCCCTGGGACAGCAGCCGCACGGAGAGCAGGCGCCGGAAACCCCGGAAGCGCAGAAGGACGCGCAGGTCGCGCACGACGGACATGGGCCACAGCCTCACATACTGCGCGGGTCCCCGGGCGCATGGCCCAGGGACCCGAAGAAGACCGGTGGATCGGTCTCGGAGCGCGGTTCCGCGCCGTGTCAGCGCTCGACGTCGCCCCTGATGAACTTCTCGACGTTCTCGCGGGCCTCGTCGTCGAAGTACTGGACCGGCGGGGACTTCATGAAGTACGAGGACGCGGACAGGATCGGGCCGCCGATGCCGCGGTCCTTGGCGATCTTCGCGGCACGCAGGGCGTCGATGATGACACCCGCGGAGTTCGGGGAGTCCCAGACCTCGAGCTTGTACTCCAGGTTCAGCGGGACATCACCGAAGGCGCGGCCCTCGAGGCGGACGTACGCCCACTTGCGGTCATCGAGCCAAGCCACGTAGTCGGACGGGCCGATGTGGACGTTCTTCTCGCCGAGGTCCCGGTCGGGGATCTGAGAGGTGACCGCCTGCGTCTTGGAGATCTTCTTGGACTCCAGGCGCTCGCGCTCGAGCATGTTCTTGAAGTCCATGTTGCCGCCGACGTTCAGCTGCATGGTCCGGTCCAGGACGACGCCCCGGTCCTCGAACAGCTTCGCCATGACACGGTGCGTGATGGTGGCGCCGACCTGGGACTTGATGTCGTCGCCGACGATCGGGACACCCGCCTCGGTGAACTTGTCGGCCCATTCCTTGGTGCCGGCGATGAAGACCGGAAGGGCGTTGACGAAGGCGACCTTGGCGTCGATGGCGCACTGGGCGTAGAACTTCGCCGCTTCCTCGGAGCCGACCGGCAGGTAGCAGACGAGGACGTCGACCTGCTTGTCCTTGAGGACCTGGACGACGTCCACCGGGGCCTCGGGGGACTCCTCGATGGTGGCGCGGTAGTACTTGCCGAGACCGTCGAGGGTGTGGCCGCGCTGAACCGTCACACCGGTCGACGGGACGTCGCAGATCTTGATGGTGTTGTTCTCCGAGGCGCCGATGGCGTCCGACAGGTCAAGGCCGACCTTCTTGGCGTCCACGTCGAACGCGGCGACGAACTCGATGTCACGGACGTGGTAGTCGCCGAACTGGACGTGCATCAGACCCGGGACCTTGGACGCCGGGTCGGCGTCCTTGTAGTACTCGACTCCCTGCACCAGCGATGCGGCGCAGTTGCCCACGCCGACGATGGCTACGCGAACCGAACCCATTTCGGTTGCTCCCTGTGTGTACGAGGTGAAGCCCCGACTGGACCTCACGTGGTGGTGTCGTCGGACGGATCCGGCCGGGTCGTGTCCCGGTGCCGGGGCAGGCCGCCCGTCTCTCCAGATGTGCTGCTCGGAGCGGAGCCGTCGGCAGTGGAACCCCTGAGGTCCCGTCCGGCCCGCTCGCTCTCGATGAGCTCGTTCAGCCAGCGCACTTCGCGCTCCACGGACTCCATCCCGTGGCGCTGGAGCTCGAGGGTGTAGTCGTCGAGGCGCTCCCGGGTGCGTGCCAGGGAGGCACGCATCTTCTCCAGGCGCTCCTCCAGTCGGCTGCGGCGGCCTTCCAGGACGCGCATGCGCACGTCGCGGGACGTCTGTCCGAAGAAGGCGAAACGAGCGGCGAAGTGCTCGTCCTCGTACGCGTCGGGACCCGTCTGTGCGAGCAGCTCCTCGAAATGCTCCTTACCTTGCGCCGTCAACCGATAGACGATCTTGGCGCGCCGCCCCGCGAGCGGAGCGGCAAGAGCGTCGTCGGGCGTGGCCCCCGGTTCCTCGATCAACCAGCCGTTGGCGACCAGCGTCTTGAGGCAGGGGTAGAGCGTCCCGTAGCTGAACGCGCGGAACACACCCAGTGACGTATTGAGTCGTTTACGCAGCTCGTAGCCGTGCATCGGGGACTCGCGCAGCAGACCGAGGACGGCGAACTCGAGGATCCCGGAACGCCGGCTCATACGCGCCACCTCCCTGTCACTGACTCGTCCGTACGGACTTTATCTCGAGCTGATGTATCGACTCGATACATCAGCACGATAGAACGCCCCTCCGGGTGCGACAAGAGGGGGCAGGGTGAACGGGGTCACATCACTGATTCGTAGCAGGCAAGTTGCCTGATTTGAGGTGATCTTGGGGACTCGGGGGTTTCGGCGGTGCGTAGTCTGTGCGGCATGCACAACACCGGGAACCGAGTGACGCCCGGGGGCGTCCTTGTCCTCGGTGCCGTACGGGTGAATGCAAGAACGACCGCATCCGTACTTCGGGGGGACCGGAAACCTGCTGCCGTTTCCAGGCGCGCGAGGATGCGCCTGCCCGAGGAGTAATCGTTCGATGAGCGAGCACCGTCGCAAACCGTCGCAGCCGCAAGGAGGCGGACGTGCCGCGGCCCGACGCGGTCAGTCGGCGTCCTCCGGCCGCCGCGCGGCACCGCGAAGCGCCACCGGGTCTCCTTCCGACACATATGGAGTGGGAGGTGAGGAGCGTCCGTACGGAGGCCGAGCCGAGGCCCGGCGGGCGGCTCAGAGAAGTGGGGGCGGCCAGCGCAGGGCCGCCGACGGCCCCGGACGCGGGCCCGGAGGCCCGAACGGGCCCGGGCGGGGCAGAGGGCGTGGCGCTCCTCCCGCCAAGAAGCGCCTCATCGACTACCCGCGGGCCGGCAAGTACGGAGCCGCACGCTGGGTGCCGTCGTGGAAGCTGATGAGCGGGCTGTTCATCGGCTTCATAGGGAGCCTGGTGGCGGTCGCGGGCATCGGATACGCCATGGTGAGCGTCCCGAACGTGGCGCAGACCGCGACCGCGCAGAACAACGTCTACTACTGGGCCGACGGCTCCCAGATGGTCGCCACGGGCGGTGAGACGAACCGTCAGATCGTCAACCTCTCGCAGATCCCCCAGGCGATGCGGTACGCCGTCATCTCTCAGGAGAACAAGACCTTCTACACGGACAGCGGCATCGACCCGAAGGGCATCGCTCGCGCCGTCTTCAACATGGCCACGGGCGGTGAGACCCAGGGCGGCTCCACCATCACGCAGCAGTATGTGAAGAACGCACGGCTGGACGACCAGTCGCAGACGATCACCCGTAAGTTCAAGGAGATCTTCATCGCGGTCAAGGTGGGGGCCACCGTCCCGAAGGACGACATCCTGGCCGGCTACCTGAACTCCGCGTACTACGGCCGTAACGCCTACGGCATCCAGGCGGCCGCGCGTGCGTACTTCAACAAGGAAGCCGTGAAGCTGAACCCGGGTGAGTGCGCTTTCCTGGCAGCGATGCTCAAGGGCGCCACGTACTACGACCCGGCGGGTTCGACCTCGATCGACCCGACCGCCACCAGGGAAGCCAACAGCAAGCGCGCCCTGCAGCAGATGCAGGACACTCTCACCAAGATGGTCCAGTACAACCATCTGAGCGCCGCGGAACGGGCCAAGTACACGTCGCTGCCCAGGGTTCAGAACCCGCGGTCCAACACCCGGCTCAGCGGTCAGACCGGCTATCTCGTCGACCTGGCCAACGGATATCTGGTGGGCCACAGCGACGAGACGCACGTCACCCAGGAAGTACTGCAGCGGGGTGGCCTCTCGATCTACACGACCTTCGACGAGAAGAAGGTCACCCAGCTCGAGGCCGCTGTGAAGAAGGTCCAGCAGGCCAACATCAAACCCAAGCAGCGCCCGGAGACGGACAAGTTCGTCCAGTTCGGCGGTGCCTCTGTGGATCCGGCAAGCGGTGCCATCAAGGCGATCTACGGCGGTGAGGACGCGACCAAGCACTTCACCAACAACGCCGACCAGACCGGTGCCCAGGTGGGTTCGACGTTCAAGCCGTTCGTACTGGCGGCCGCGATGAAGTGGGGTGTCCGGAACCCGGACCTCGGACCGGAACAGGCACAGGACGAGCGCACGGTGGCCTCTCCCAAGAGCCTGTACAGCGGCAAGAACAAGCTCAAGATCAAGAATTACGACGGGACGCCCTGGACCGACAAGGAGGGCAAGGAGTGGCTCCAGACCAACGACGGAAATGAGTCCATCAACCCACCCAGCTACAAGATCGACCTGCGCGAGGCGATGAGGGAGTCGGTCAACTCCGCTTACGTTCAGCTCGGCATGGACGTAGGCCTGGACAAGGTCAAGCAGAGCGCCCTGGACGCGGGCATCCTGGAGAACACCCTGGCGAACTCCAGCGTCCCGTCGTTCTCCATCGGTACCTCCGATCCCAGCGCGATCCGCATGGCCGGTGCGTACGCCACCTTCGCAGCCAGCGGCAAGCAGAACGACCCGTACTCGGTCGAGAAGGTCACCAGCAAGGACGGGACGACCTTCCAGCACACCAAGGCGACCAAGCAGGCCTTCACCGCAGCGGTCGCCGACAATGTGACGGACGTCCTGAAGACCGTGGTCGACAAGGGCACCGGTACCGCGGCAAAGCTTCCCGGCCGTCAGGTGGCGGGCAAGACCGGTACGACGGACGACAACAAGTCCGCCTGGTTCGTCGGGTACACCCCGCAACTGGCGACCTCGATCGGCATGTACCGGATGGATGACGACGAGAAGAACAAGTCGCGCGAGTTCCTGAAGATGTACGGAACGGGCGGCCAGCAGAAGATCCACGGTGCCTCGTTCCCGGCCGAGATCTGGCACGACTACATGGCGGAAGCACTCAACGGGGATCCCGCGGAGCCGTTCCCGACGCCCGAGGACATCGGCGAGATCGTCAACGACACCCCGAGCCCGAGCGTGACTCCGACGCCCACGCCGAGTGTCACGCTGAGCCCGACACCGACCCCGAGCGAGTCGCTGATCTCGCCCAAGCCGAGACCGTCCGACACCTGCCGCAAATTCGACTGGACCTGTGGCACCACCGGCGGCACCGACACCGGCGGCACCGACACCGGCGGCACGGGTGGAGTGACCCCGTCTCCCTCAGAGAGCACCACCAGCAGCACCCGAGGCAATGGCAACGGGGGGCTCCTCGGAGGCTCCAAGGGGTAGCCGTCACCGAACGTGTTTCACGTGAAACACTCCGTTTCACGTGAAACATCAACCGGACCAGGGCCGTCACACCGATCAGGCGTGGCGGCCCTCGGCAAGTTCCTAGGCCGATGCGGCAGTATGAGCCCCATGCCCAGTGCAGAGACGACGCGAGTGAGCGTCCACGAGCCGGACACGGTGCGGCCGACCCGGGAAGATGAGGTCGCAGCGGCGGGTAGTGAGCTGATCGGCGGCCCCATCGGACGGCGTGCGCTACTCGGGACGTCCTGGTGGACTCCCGTACGGGTTGTGGCGCTCGTCGCGATCGGAATGTTCGCCCTCGGCATGGTCCAGAAGCTGCCCTGCTACGACAGCGGCTGGTTCTTCGGGGCCAGCACGCAGTACACGCACGCGTGCTACTCGGACATCCCACACCTCTATCAGGGACGCGGCTTCGCTGACGGGCTCGTGCCCTACTTCGACAAGCTTCCCGGTGACATGAGCTACCTCGAGTACCCGCTGCTCACCGGTGTGTTCATGGAGGTCGCCTCGTGGCTGACGCCGGGCAGCGGTGCCATCCAGTCCCGGGAGCAGACCTACTGGATGGTCAACGCCGGGATGCTCATGGTGTGTGCCGTGGTCATCGCCGTGTGTACCGCGCGCACTCACCGCCGGCGTCCCTGGGACGGCCTCCTCGTGGCGCTCGCGCCCACCTTCGCACTGACGGCCACCATCAACTGGGACCTGCTGGCCGTGGCGCTGCTGGCCGCCGCGATGCTGATGTGGTCGCGGGGCCGGGTCCTCGCTTTCGGTGTTCTCGTCGGGCTCGCCACGGCAGCCAAGTTCTATCCGTTCCTGGTACTCGGACCGCTGCTCGTGCTCTGCTGGCGGGCGGGCAGGTGGCGGGAGTACGGGACCGCCCTGCTGGGCGCGGTGGGCGCATGGCTCGTGGTCAACCTGCCTGTCATGTTCCTCGCGCCCGAGGGCTGGTCGAAGTTCTACAGCTTCAGCCGCGAACGCGGCGTCGACTTCGGCTCGGTCTTCCTGTTCATCTCGCGCTGGCTCAACATCGAGATCACCAAGGACACGGCCAACATCTGCGCGATGATCATGATGCTGTTCGCCTGCCTGGGTATCACCGCGATGACACTGACGGCCCCACGCCGTCCACGCTTCGCACAGCTCGCGTTCTTGATCGTCGCGGCGTTCATCCTCACCAACAAGGTCTACTCGCCGCAGTACGTGCTGTGGCTGGTCCCCCTCGCGGCGCTGGCCCGGCCGCGCTGGCGGGACTTTCTGATCTGGCAGGCCTGTGAGGTGGCGTACTTCCTGGGTATCTGGATGTACCTCGCGTACACGACCAGTGGGGACGCCCACAAGGGTCTTCCGACGGACGGGTACCAAGTGGCCATCGCCGTCCACCTCTTGGGGACGCTCTACCTGTGCGCCATGGTCGTACGCGACATCTTCATGCCGGAACGGGACATGGTGCGCCGGGCCGGTGACGACGACCCGTCGGGCGGTGTGCTGGACGGCGCGCCGGACGCCTTTGCGTTGGGGGCCGCGGCTCATCCGCCTCGGCACGCGGCGCACTTCGAGGGCCCGCACGTGGAGTGGGGCAGCACGGCTGCGGAGCCCACGAGGAACGGTTCGCCCTGAGCGAACAGAGCTCCGGGAGCACTACGAGAGAGGCCGTACACGGAACCCGTGTACGGCCTCTGCGCTGCGCTCCCTGGGGGGCCGCCTCGTCCTCAGCAGTCGACGAGCCGGTCGAACTGCGTGGTGGTGTGCCGCAGGTGGGCCACCAACTCGTCGCCGACCTTCGGCTCCGTGGCGTCCGCGGGGATGAACAGAATCGAGACCTGCATGTGCGGGGGCTCGGCGAACCAGCGCTGCTTGCCCGCCCAGACAAACGGCGAAAGATTCCGGTTCACCGTTGCGAGACCGGCCCGGGCGACGCCTTTGGCGCGCGGCATGACGCCGTGCAGGGCCTTGGGAGCCTCCAGGCCCACCCCGTGCGACGTTCCGCCCGCCACGACGGTCAGGAACCCGTCCGAGGCCGCCTTCTGCTGCCGGTAGCCGAAGCGCTCACCCTTGGAGACCCGCGTGACGTCCAGGACGGCCCCGCGGTACTCGGTGGCCTCGTGATCCCCCAGCCACAGCCGGGTGCCGATGCGGGCGCGGAAGCGCGTCTGCGGGAACTGCTGCTGCAGCCGGACCAGTTCCTCGGCCTTGAGATGGCTCACGAACATCGTGTGCAGTGGCAGCCGGGCCGCACGCAGCCGGTCCATCCAGCCGATGACCTCCTCGACGGCGTCGGAGCCGTCGGTGCGGTCCAGCGGCAGATGGATGGCGAAGCCTTCGTGACGGACGTTCTCGATGGCGGCGTGCAGATGCGGCAGGTCCTGCTCGCTCACACCGTGCCGCTTCATCGAGGACATCACCTCGATGACCACACGGGCGCCCACGAGCCCGTACACGCCGTCCACGGACGACACCGAGCGGATGACGCGGTCGGGCAGCGGAACAGGCTCCTCACCGCGCCGGAACGGCGTCAGCACCAGCAGGTCACCGCCGAACCAGTCCTTGATCCGGGCCGCCTCGTACGTCGTGCCCACGGCGAGGACATCGGCTCCCAGCCGGGTGGCCTCCTCTGCCAGCCGTTCGTGGCCGAAGCCGTAGCCGTTGCCCTTGCAGACGGGGACGAGCCCCGGGAACTGCTCCTGCACGTGCTTGTGGTGTGCCCGCCAGCGCGCGGTGTCGACGTAGAGCGTGAGCGCCATGGCCGGTCCCGGAACCTTTCTTGTGGCTGCCGTGTGTCAGAGGTGTGTGAGGAAATTGTGACGCATCCGCCGGGCCGGCGGGGGCGATGCCGGACCGCTCGGGCCCTTGGCACCGGTACTGCGGCGTCAGCGACGCGACATGTAGAGGTCGAGCGCTTTGTGGAGCAGCTTGTTGAGCGGGAAGTCCCATTCACCGAGGTACTCGGCGGCCTGACCGCCGGTGCCCACCTTGAACTGGATCAGGCCGAAGAGGTGGTCGGTCTCGTCCAGGGAGTCGGAGATGCCGCGCAGGTCGTAGACGGTGGCGCCGAGCGCGTAGGCGTCGCGCAGCATCCGCCACTGCATCGCGTTCGAGGGCCGGACCTCGCGCCCGACGTTGTCGGAGGCGCCGTAGGAGTACCACACGTGGCCACCGACGATCAGCATCGTCGCCGCCGACAGGTTCACGCCGTTGTGCCGCGCGAAGTAGAGCCGCATGCGGTTGGGGTCTTCGGTGTTGAGGGCCGTCCACATGCGCTGGAAGTACGACAGCGGGCGGGGCCGGAAGTGGTCGCGCACGGCCGTGATCTCGTACAGCCGCTGCCATTCCTCGAGGTCGTGGTAGCCGCCCTGGACCACCTCGACGCCGGCCTTCTCGGCCTTCTTGATGTTGCGGCGCCACAGCTGGTTGAAGTTCTTGTGGACTTCTTCCAGGGAACGGTTGGCGAGCGGCACCTGGAAGACATAACGGGGCTGCACGTCGCCGAAGCCGGCGCCGCCGTCCTCGCCCTGCTGCCACCCCATGCGGCGCAGTTTGTCGGCGACCTCGAAAGCGCGTGGCTCGATGACGTCCGCCTCGATGTCGCGCAGCCGCTTCACGTCCGGGTCCTGGATGCCCTGCTTGATGGAGGTGGCCTCCCACCGCCGGATGATCACCGGCGGGCCCATCTTCACGGAGAAGGCGCCCTGCTGCTTGAGGTGCGCGAGCATCGGCTGGATCCAGTCGTTCAGATTCGGCGCGAACCAGTTGATGACCGGACCCTCGGGCAGGTAGGCGAGATACCGCTTGAGCTTGGGCAGCTGGCGGTACAGCACCAGCCCCACGCCCACCAGTTCGCCGTTCTTGTCGAACCAGCCGAGGCTCTCCGAGCGCCACTCCGCCTTGACGTCTGCCCAGGCCGGGACCTGCATGTGGCTCGCCGCCGGCAGGCTCTGGATGTACGCCAGATGCTGCTCGCGGCTGATCGTCCTCAGGGTCAGGCTCATTCGGGGCGCTCCTCGGGCTGGTGTGTCCCCATGGGTACAGGGGCTCCGGCTCTCGCGCCGAAGCCTACTGCGCCCTACGAGCGCCCCGAATGGCTGTATGGAACCTTTGTGCCCGTCGCATCGCCTTCCGGCCCGCCGGGCCGGAAGGCGATGCGACGTCAGCCGCCGACGATGCCGCCGAAGAGACCGCCGTGGGCCATGCCGAGGAAGAAGCCGATGGCCGCGGCGCCGAGGCCCAGGATCAGACCGAAGCGCTGACGAGTCGTGACGGAGATGTACTGCCCGAAGGCGCCGGTGAAGATCCCCACCAGGCCGGTCCAGGAGCTGATCAGATGCAGGCTGTGGAACATCGCCGTGACGAAGGACGCGATCCCGAGCGTCAGGGTCACCAGGAGAAGGGTGTCCTGGACGGGATGGGCCTTGCCGTCCGTGGCGAAGAGAGAACCGGTGGTGCTGGGTCGCAATACCTGTGCCATGGGGCACCTCCTGCGGAAGGCGGCGCATCGTAGCGCCATACACACCCGATGTGTACAGATTGACGGGCCCCACGGTCGGATTTCAACCGGAAGCACGTGTCCGGGTACTCTGTACCGTCTGCACCGGTGTCTGCCCAGGCCGTGCCGGGTCAACCGCCGACCGACACCCGATTGTCAGTGGCGGCCGATACCGTTGCGTACGCATCACGACCCTCCTGCCACGGAACGACCGTGGCCGCTGAGTCCAAAGGAGGTGGGTTCCACATGCGTCACTACGAGGTGATGGTCATCCTCGACCCCGATCTCGAGGAGCGCGCTGTCTCCCCGCTGATCGAGAACTTCCTTTCCGTCGTCCGTGACGGTGGCGGAAAGGTCGAGAAGGTCGACACCTGGGGCCGTCGTCGTCTCTCGTACGAGATCAAGAAGAAGCCCGAGGGCATCTACTCGGTCATCGACCTGCAGGCCGAGCCTGCGGTCGTCAAGGAGCTCGACCGCCAGATGAACCTGAACGAGTCGGTCCTCCGGACCAAGGTCCTCCGTCCCGAGACCCACTGAGCTTCCGCTCAGCCGATCCCGGGATTCGAGTAGCAGCACAAGCAGCCAGCAGCACACCCGCCGAGAGGTTCCCCCATGGCAGGCGAGACCGTCATCACGGTCGTCGGCAACCTTGTCGATGACCCCGAGCTGCGCTTCACCCCGTCCGGTGCGGCGGTCGCGAAGTTCCGTGTCGCGTCCACTCCCCGCACCTTCGACCGCCAGACGAACGAGTGGAAGGACGGCGAGAGCCTGTTCCTGACCTGCTCGGTCTGGCGTCAGGCGGCGGAGAACGTCGCCGAGTCGCTCCAGCGAGGCATGCGCGTCATCGTGCAGGGCCGGCTGAAGCAGCGGTCCTACGAGGACCGAGAGGGCGTCAAGCGCACGGTCTATGAGCTCGACGTCGACGAGGTCGGCGCGAGCCTGCGTAACGCCACGGCCAAGGTCACCAAGACCGCGGCCGGACGCGGTGGGCAGGGCGGTTACGGCGGTGGTGGCGGCCAGGGTGGCGGCGGCTGGGGCGGCGGCCCCGGTGGCGGCCAGCAGGGCGGCGCACCGGCCGACGACCCCTGGGCGACCGGCGCTCCGGCCGGTGGCCAGGGCGGTGGCGGCTGGGGCGGCGGCTCCGGCTCCGGCTCCGGCGGCGGTGGCGGCTACTCGGACGAGCCCCCCTTCTAAGCCTTCGCCTCAGGTCCTCGGACCTGGACAGGGCAAGGGTGGGCCGCACCCCACACTTCTTGATCACACAGGAGAAACACCATGGCGAAGCCGCCTGTGCGCAAGCCGAAGAAGAAGGTCTGCGCTTTCTGCAAGGACAAGGTCACCTACGTGGACTACAAGGACACGAACATGCTGCGGAAGTTCATTTCCGACCGCGGCAAGATCCGTGCCCGTCGCGTGACCGGCAACTGCACGCAGCACCAGCGTGACGTCGCCACGGCCGTCAAGAACAGCCGTGAGATGGCGCTGCTGCCCTACACGTCCACCGCGCGATAAGGGAAGGGTGACCGACTCATGAAGATCATCCTCACCCACGAGGTCTCCGGCCTCGGCGCCGCGGGCGAGGTCGTCGACGTTAAGGACGGCTACGCTCGCAACTACCTGATCCCGCGGAAGTTCGCGATCCGCTGGACCAAGGGCGGCGAGAAGGACGTCGAGCAGATCCGTCGTGCTCGCAAGATTCACGAGATCCAGACGATCGAGCAGGCCAACCAGGTCAAGGCCCAACTCGAGGGAGTCAGGGTCCGCCTGGCCGTCCGCTCCGGCGAGGCCGGCCGTCTGTTCGGTTCCGTCACCCCGGCCGACATCGCTTCGGCGATCAAGGCCTCCGGTGGCCCCGAGGTCGACAAGCGCCGCATCGAGCTGGGCGCCCCGATCAAGACGCTGGGCGCTCACGAGACGTCCGTGCGTCTGCACCCCGAGGTTGCCGCCAAGGTCAACATCGAGGTCGTCGCGGCGTGAACGCTGCACTCGGCTTGAGTAGCTGAGAGAAGGGCCGTACCCGCCGGGTACGGCCCTTCTT
>NZ_JAYWVC010000040.1:0-48155 GCF_036281785.1 Streptomyces chiangmaiensis
TAAACCTTTCCGGCCACACCACTAGCGGCACCGGCGACCTGTGACGACCGCCGATGACGGTCGTTCGGAGCGACAGCCGCAGGTCACCCGAGTGGATCTGCGACACTGGTGAAGCTATGCCTAAGCCCGGAGAACTCACTTTCGTCGCGCCGCGCGGAGCCAAGACGCCGCCGCGGCATCTTGCCGATCTCACGCCCGCCGAGCGCAAGGAGGCGGCCGCCGCGATCGGCGAGAAGCCGTTCCGTGCCAAACAGCTCTCGCAGCACTACTTCGTCCGGTACGCGCACGACCCGGACCAGTGGACCGACATTCCCGCTTCCTCCCGCGCCGGGCTCCAGGAGGCGCTGCTTCCGGAGCTGATGACGGTCGTGCGGCATCTGTCGACCGACGGGGACACGACCCGCAAGACGCTGTGGCGGCTGCTCGACGGGACCCTCGTCGAGTCCGTGCTCATGCGCTATCCCGACCGGGTCACCATGTGCATCAGCTCCCAGGCGGGCTGCGGCATGAACTGCCCGTTCTGCGCCACCGGTCAAGCCGGGCTCGACCGCAACCTGTCCACCGCGGAGATCGTGCACCAGATCGTGGACGGCATGCGGGCCCTGCGCGACGGCGAGATCCCCGGCGGTCCGACGAGGCTGTCCAACATCGTCTTCATGGGTATGGGCGAGCCCCTCGCCAACTACAAGCGTGTGGTCGGCGCCATTCGTGCGCTCACCGACCCCGCGCCGGACGGGCTCGGGCTCTCGCAGCGCGGCATCACCGTGTCGACCGTGGGACTGGTACCGGCGATCCACCGGTTCGCCGACGAGGGCTTCAAGTGCCGGCTGGCCGTCTCCCTGCACGCGCCGGACGACGAGCTGCGCGACACCCTCGTGCCGGTCAACACCCGGTGGAAGGTGCGCGAGGTCCTCGACGCCGGGATCGAGTACGTCGAGAAGTCCGGTCGTCGGCTGTCCATCGAGTACGCCTTGATCCGGGACATCAACGACCAGGCGTGGCGGGGCGATCTGCTCGGCCGGCTGCTCAAGGGCAAGCCCGTCCATGTGAACCTGATCCCGCTGAACCCGACCCCCGGCTCCAAGTGGACCGCGTCACGGCCCGAGGACGAGAAGGCGTTCGTCGAGGCGATCGCCGCGCATGGGGTGCCGGTGACGATCCGGGACACCCGTGGCCAGGAGATCGACGGAGCGTGCGGGCAGCTGGCGGCCGGCGAGCGTGAGGGCGGTAGTCTGACCCCGGTCAGTACATCTTCATATTCCGACAGGGGAGCGCCACAGCGCTGAGAGTGCGGGAGAGCCCGCAGACCCTCTGAACCTCGCCCAGGTCATTCTGGGTAGGAAGTTCGGTCTTCACTCGAGCTGTTGCGCCCTGCTCGGGATCCCGAAAGGGTCCCGTGCAGGGCCGCGTCTCTTCCTGGACACCCCCAGGAGGAAAATTCAGTGAGCATCACCGGTAGGCAGCTCGCGGCCGTGGTCGTCGGGCTGGGCATGGTCACGCTGTCCGCGTGCGGGTCGTCCGGCTCCACGAGCGGAAGCGGCGGCGACTCCAAGACCGTGACCGTGGTCAGCCATGACTCGTGGGCCGCCTCCAAGAGCGTCATCTCGGCCTTCGAGCGGGAGTCCGGATACAAGGTCACGGTCCTCAAGGACGGCGATGCGGGCCAGGCCGTCAACAAGGCGATCCTCACCAAGGACAATCCGCAGGGCGACGTCTTCTTCGGCGTCGACAACACCCTGCTGTCACGGGCACTCGACAACGGGCTGTTCCAGCCGTACGAGGCCAAGGGGCTCGACCAGGTGGGAGCCCGGTTCCAGCTCGACAAGGACAAGCACCGGGTCACCCCGATCGACTACGGCGACATCTGTGTCAACTACGACAAGAAGTACTTCGCCGACCACAAGCTGACCCCGCCCGCCTCCTTCGACGACTTGACGAAGCCCGCATACAAGAACCTGCTCGTCACCGAGAACGCCTCCACGTCCTCGCCCGGTCTCGGCTTTCTGCTGGGCACCGCCGCAAAGTACGGCGATGGGGGCACCTCCCGCTCGAGCGAAGCCGAGAGTGGGGGAGGCTGGCCGGACTACTGGAAGAAGCTCAAGGCCAATGGCGTCAAGGTGGTCGACGGCTGGGAGCAGGCGTACGACCAGGAGTTCTCCGGTTCGGCCGGTGGCAGGAAGGCGGGTGGCGACCGGCCGCTCGTCGTGTCGTACGCGTCCTCGCCGCCCGCCGAGGTCGTCTACGCCCAGCCACGGCCCAAGACCGCGCCGACGGGCGTCGCGACCGGCACCTGCTTCCGCCAGATCGAGTTTGCGGGTGTGCTGAGCAACGCTCACAACACCAAGGGCGCCAAGGCGTTCATCGACTTTCTGATCGGCAGCACGTTCCAGGAGGACATGCCGCTCAACATGTACGTCTACCCGGTGGTCCAGGGCGCGAAGGTGCCGGCCGAGTTCACCGAGTACGGCCCCGCGGCCACGGATCCCGAGACCATGGCCCCGGGCAGGATCGCCGCCAACCGCGACCAATGGGTCAAGTCGTGGACGTCGCTCGTACTGAAGTGACCGAGGCGGCCGAGCCGGCCCCGACGGTCCGGGGGAGCGCGGCGAGGCTCGGGCTCATGGCCCTGCCCGTCGTGTTCTTCGCGGTCTTCTTCGCCTACCCCGTCGCCGCGATCGTCGCGCGCGGTCTCCACGTCGACGGGGCCTGGCGGTTCGGGCGTATCGCGGACGTACTCGCACAGTCCGACATCCGGCATGTGCTGTGGTTCACCAGCTGGCAGGCGCTCGCCTCCACCGCTCTCACGCTGGTCGTCGCGCTCCCCGGCGCCTATGTCTTCGCACGCCTGGACTTCCCGGGCAAGCAGGTGCTGCGGGCCGTCGTCACGGTCCCGTTCGTGCTGCCGACCGTCGTCGTCGGCACCGCGTTCCTGGCGCTCGTCGGACGCGGCGGTCTCCTCGACGACCTGTGGGGTCTGCGGCTCGACACGACGGTGTGGGCCATCCTGCTGGCCCATGTCTTCTTCAACTACGCGGTCGTCGTCCGCACGGTGGGCGGTCTGTGGGCACAGCTCGATCCACGCCAGGAGGAGGCGGCCCGTGTGCTCGGCGCCTCCCGCCTCGCTGCCTGGCGGAAGGTGACGCTGCCCGCGCTGGGCCCGGCCGTGGCGGCTGCCGTTCTGCTGGTGTTCCTGTTCACCTTCACCTCATTCGGTGTGGTGCAGATCCTCGGCGGCCCCACCTTCTCCACGCTGGAGGTGGAGATCTACCGGCAGACCTCGGAGATCTTCGATCTGTCCACGGCCGCGGTGCTGACGCTCGTCCAGTTCGCCGCGGTGGGCGCGATCCTGGTCCTGCACGCCTGGACCGTGCGCCGCCGGGAGAGTGCGCTGCGGTTGGTCGACGCGTCCCTCACGGCGCGCAGGCCGCGCGGGGCAGCCCAGTGGGCGATGCTCGGCTCGGTCCTCGCCACGGTGGCCGTCCTGCTCGTGCTGCCACTCGCCGTTCTCGTCCAACGGTCCCTCGACGCCCCCGGATTCGCCTACTACAAGGCGCTGACGCACGACGGCGGCGGTACCTTCCTGGTCGCGCCGATCGACGCCATCGGCAACTCGCTCCGGTACGCCGCCGTGGCCACGGTGATCGCCGTGCTGATCGGGGCGCTCGCCGCCGCGGGCCTCGCCCGGCGGGACGCGGGGCGTCTCGTCCGGGGATTCGACGCGCTGCTCATGCTGCCGCTGGGCGTATCGGCCGTGACCGTCGGCTTCGGTTTCCTGATCACCCTCGACAAGCCACCGCTGGACCTGCGCGGTTCCTGGATCCTGGTGCCGCTCGCCCAGGCGCTGGTGGGCGCCCCCTTCGTCGTACGCACCATGCTGCCCGTCCTGCGGGCGGTGGACGAACGGCTGCGGGAGGCAGCCGCCGTGCTCGGGGCATCGCCATGGCGGGTGTGGCGGGAGGTCGACCTGCCGATCGTACGGCGGGCGCTGCTGATCGCCGCCGGGTTCGCCTTCGCCGTGTCATTGGGCGAGTTCGGGGCGACCGTGTTCATCGCGCGGCCCGACCATCCGACGCTTCCGGTCGCGGTCGCGCGCCTGCTCGGACGGCCCGGCGATCTCAACTACGGCCAGGCCATGGCCCTTTCGACGATCCTGATGGTGGTGTGCGCGGTGGCGCTGCTGGTCCTGGAGAGGCTGCGACCGGAACGGACGGGAGAGTTCTGACCATGCTCAGGCTTGAGGGAGCGACCGTGCGCTTCGCGGGACGCGCCGCGCTCGACGGGGTCGGCCTGGAGGTCGCCGAGCACGAGATCGTGTGTGTGCTCGGACCTAGTGGCAGCGGCAAGTCGACGCTGCTGCGGACCGTGGCCGGGCTTCAACCTCTGGACTCCGGGCGGGTGTTTCTCGACGGCCGGGATCTGGACGGGACGCCGGCGCACCGGCGCGGCGTAGGGCTGATGTTCCAGGACCACCAGCTCTTTCCCCAGCGGGACGTGGGCGGCAACGTCGCCTTCGGGCTTCGCATGCGCGGGGCTGCACGCCGCGAACAAGAGGTGAAAGTCCGGGAGTTGCTCGACCTCGTCGGGCTGCCAGGGGCCGCACGCAGGGCCGTGGCCTCGCTCTCCGGCGGGGAGCAGCAGCGGGTCGCGCTGGCCCGCGCCCTCGCGCCCCGGCCGCGGCTGCTGATGCTGGACGAGCCTCTGGGGCAGCTCGACCGGTCGCTGCGCGAGCGCCTGGTCGTGGAACTCCGGGGACTCTTCGGGCGCTTGGGCACGACCGTCCTCGCCGTCACCCACGACCAGGGCGAGGCCTTCGCACTCGCCGACCGGGTCGTCGTGATGCGCGACGGGCGGATCGCCCAGTCCGGTAGTCCACTTGAGGTGTGGCAGCGCCCCGCGGACGAGTTCGTCGCGCGCTTCCTCGGGTTCGACAACGTGGTGGAAGCGACCGTCACCGGCCAGGCCGCGGACACGCCGTGGGGGAAGCTGCCCGTCCCGGAGGGATCACCACAGGGCCCGGGCACGCTGCTCGTCCGGCCCGCAGGCGTACGGCTCGTGGACGTGTCCGACGGACTGCGCTGCACCGTGGCCGCACGCACCTTCCGCGGAACCCATGTCGCGGTGCGCCTCCAGCCCGGGCAGGCGCCCGGGTTGGAGGCGGCGTGCCCGCTGCGTGCCGCACCGGAACCAGGGGACGAGGTCGGAGTCGTCTTCGACGCGGCCGAAATCGTCGTCCTCGGAGATGCTTCCGGCGCCTAGTGCTGTGGCCGGAGAGGTCTGCCGGGCGTCGCGAGCCGGTGAACCTTTCCGGTCGCAGCACTGGCGAGGCGCCGCACGTTCGGGCACGCACAAAAGGCCCGCCCCGGCAAGGGGCGGGCCTTTTGCGCGTACGTGCCCTGAGGAGGCGTCAGCCGACCTTCGAGGCGCTGCGACGGCGCATGCCGAAGAACACCGCGCCACCGCCGATGACGACCAGGCCGCCGGCGATACCGGCGATCATGGGCGTACTGGAGTCGGCGCCGGTCTCGGCCAGGTTGGAGGTGCCGGCCGCGGGCGAGGGGGAGTTGTCCCCGGCGGGAGCCGGAGCCGCGCTGTCCGACGCCGACGGAGCGGCGGACGTGGACGGAGAGGCAGGCGCCGACGGGGTCTCGGAGGCCGGCGGCGTCGTCTCGGAGGTCTGGCACGCCTTGTCCGGCGTGGTCAGGTTCGGCGAGATGTCCTCGTCGACGAGGTGGTCGACCTTGACGTGCACGCGGTACTGGGAGTTGGGCGCCCAGTCCTCGGAGAACGTGACGGTCGCGCCCTCCTTGCTGCCGCTGACGGTCTTCTCACCGATCTGCTTGGCGTCCGCGCCGTTCGACTCCAGGTAGACCGTGATGGTCGCCAGCTTGCCCGAGGAGTCGATGTCCTTGACGGTGATGATGCCCTTCCCGTTGTCGTCGCAGGACGCGACGGCCGAGAAGTCACGGATGTTGCAGGCGAGCGCGTTTCCGGCGGCTCCGAGCGCGAGCGCAGCGGAGGCGGAAGCGACGCCGAGGATGCGCACCGTTCGAGCGGTGCGGGAGGATATGGACACGATTGCCCTTCGCGGGATGCGCAACTGCGGGGGGTTATGGGGGCGTTGCTGAAACAACAGCATCCCCAAGAGGCTCACAGGTCTATAAGGGGCGGGTAAGTGCTGTCAACGCCGATGTCCGGCATGACCGTCGTCTTTGCCTGCTCATTAACCATTGAGGCGTTTGAAAACCGCGGACATGTCCTCAAGTCCCCCGCAGCCGCGCTCCGTTCGGCGATGCCGCCTCAGCCCTGCACGGCCGCCGGATCCATCCACATGACCTCCCACGTGTGGCCGTCCAGGTCGTCGAACGCGCGGCCGTACATGTAGCCGTGGTCGGTCGCCTCCCGGCTGCCCGAGCCGCCCGCTGCGAGGGCCCGGTCGACCAGCTCGTCGACCTTCGCGCGGCTTTCGGCGCTCAGACAGATCAGCACCTCGCTGGTCTTCGTGGCGTCCGCGATCTCCTTCTGTGTGAAGTCGGCGTAGCGCTGCTTGCTCAGCAGCATCGCGATGATCGTGTCACTGATGACGACGCAGACGCAGTCGTCCGTCGTGAACTGCGGATTGATCGTGTAGCCCAGCTCCGTGAAGAACTTCTTCGACGCGTCGACGTCGGCGACGGGCAGGTTCACGAAGATCATTTGCTGGTATATGAGTGTTCTCTCCCAGATACGTCCGGTCCTTGCGGAGAGGTGGACCGCGAACCGTCGCGAAACTCATCGCCGCCGGTCTGGGCAATTCTCCCGGGCTCTGCGTCCGGCCCGGGCCCCGGCCCTCTCATCGGGCCAACGGCATCGCTGCCAGCTCCGCGACCGCCCACGTCACCGGCACGAACACCACCACCAGCGCACCCGCGCGCAGCAGTGCCGCGGTGCGCAGCACCGTGGCCGGCGCGCCCAGCCGCACGAGCGCGGCGATCGTGTCGGCGCGTGCCTGTCGCGTCTCGACCGCCGCCGTTGCCAGCGTCGCGAGCGCGCAGCCCGTCACCAGCACGGCACCGACCACGGTGAGCGGCCCGAAGGACGGGCGAGCTCCGCCGTACAGCGCCGCCGTCGCGTACGCCGCCGACGCCACCGCGCAGACCACCCCGAGCGGCCGTCCGATCCGTCGCGCCTCCTCCTGCAGACCACGGCCGGCGAGCAGTCGTACGGCGCCCGGACGTACGGTCTGCAGCAGCGAACCGCACAGATGGGCGAGCGCGGGCCCGGCCAGCGCCAGCCCGAGCGCGGTCAGCGCCCAGCCCGCCAGCACCCCGACGGGACCGCCCGCTAGGCCACCCGGAAGGTGGAGACCCTGTTCCTGGCCGCCCCTGCTCGCGTGTGTCTCCACGGCGAGCCCCGCCGCGAGTGTGGCCACACCCCAGGGGAGGCCGCCCGGGGCGGGCCGGGGAGCGAGAGGCAGGTCCGGCACGGACGCCTCGCCGGGGGAGCCCGGGGCCAGGTCGTCCTGGACGTCCTCGGATGCGGCGGTCTGTGTGCCGTCGCCCGCCTGCCCGGCACGCCGCGGTCGTTCGCTCCTCGGACGCAGGGCCAGGGCGCTCCCCAGCGATGCGGTCAGCGGCACCAGCGCGAGGAGAGTGAGCACCGCGGGCAGCGGCAGGGACTGGTCCGCGGCGAGGAACCCGGCGGCCGCGCGGTCCGACGGCACGACGGGCAGATCACCGCGCAGGTGCAGGAAGACCAGCAGCGCGAGCAGGGAACCGAGCACGGTCGACAGGGCCGTGGTCACCGTCGAGAGGGCCATCAGCCGCGCCGGGCCGAGGCCGATCGTCGCCAGACCCGACCGCGGGCGGGTCCCCGGGTCCGTACGGGCGACGGCGATCGCGAGGTACACCGCGGCGGCCGTCGGCACGGCGCACCAGGCCAGCCGCAGCGCCGAACCGGCCGACGCCTCCGGATGTCCCAGCGCGTACCCCAGCGTGCACAGCAGCAGGAAGCCGGTGCCCGCCGACGCCGCCGCGACCAGAAGCCGCCGGATCTGGACCAGGGGATGGGCCCCGCGCGCTAGACGGAGAGCGAGCATGGTGCTCGGCCTTCCTCGGGTACGGGCGGCAGATGAACGGTACTGACCTGCCGTCCGTCCAGCAGGGACATCGTGCGGTCGGCGACGGCCACGGCGTCGGCCGGGTGGGTGGCCAGCACGACCGTGATGCCGTGCGAGCGGGCCGCCGCGGTGAGCGTGCGCAGCACCTGGACACCGTCGGCGCGGTGCAGCGAGGCGGTCGGCTCGTCCGCGAAGAGCACGGTCGGGCATGAGGCGAGCGCCCGGGCGACGGCGATCCGCTGCCGGTCGGCCTGGGGCATCTCGTACGGGCGCTTGCGGGCGCAGCCGCCGACGTCGAGGCGCTCCAGCCATTCGAGGGCGCTGGTCTTGGCCCGGCGGCGGCCCGTGCCCCGGAGCATCAGCGGCAGGGCGGCGTTCTCCCAGGCATTCAGCTCGGGCAGGAGCAGGGGCGCCGGATCGATCCAGCCGAACCGGTCCCGGCGCAGCCGCTCCCGGGTGATCGGGCCCATCGTGTGCACCGGTGTGCTGTTGAACCAGACCTCGCCCCGCTGGACGGGCAATAACCCCGCCAGACACTGGAGGAGGGTCGTCTTGCCGCTGCCGCGGGGGCCGGTGACGGCGAAGATCTCGCCCTCGCGTACGCCCAGTGAGACACCGCAGAGCGCGGGCGAGCCGTTGTGCTGGAAGTGCAGGGCGCGTGCCCAGAGCACGTCGTTGTCCGGCGGGGTCACCATCGCGTACACCTCGGTTCAGATCCGTTGTCCCGTGCCGATCCCCGTCCGGGGGACCCGTTCGGGGGAACGAAGGCAGAAGCGATCGGTCACATGGCACGCTAGGCAGACTGCGCCGGAAGCCGCGGACAGCGACGGCCCCGGACCGCCGTTTCTCACTCCAACGGGCGGCACGGGGCCGTTCTTAGATCATCCAGAAGGATGATCGGGGCCTCGTGTGGCTCAGAGCTTGGTCCACGCCTCCGTCAGCGTCGCGCGCAGGATCTGCTCGATCTCGTCGAACGTCTTCTGGTCGGAGATCAGCGGCGGGGCGAGCTGGACGACCGGGTCGCCGCGGTCGTCGGCCCGGCAGTACAGGCCGTTCTCGAACAGCGCCTTGGACAGGAAGCCGTACAGGACGCGCTCGGTCTCCTCCTCGTCGAAGGTCGCCTTGGTCGCCTTGTCCTTGACCAGTTCTATGCCGTAGAAGAAGCCGTTGCCGCGGACGTCGCCGACGATCGGCAGGTCGTGCAGCTTCTGCAGGGTCGTCAGGAAGGCGGCTTCGTTGTCCAGCACGTGCTGGTTGAGCTTCTCGCGCTCGAACAGATCGAGGTTGGCGAGGCCCACGGCCGCGGAGACCGGGTGCCCGCCGAAGGTGTAGCCGTGCAGGAAGGTGTTGTCGCCCTTGTAGAACGGCTCGGCCAGGCGGTCGGAGACGATGCACGCGCCGATCGGGGAGTAGCCCGAGGTCATGCCCTTGGCGCAGGTGATCATGTCCGGGACGTAGTCGAACTTGTCGCAGGCGAACATCGTGCCCAGGCGGCCGAAGGCGCAGATGACCTCGTCCGACACGAGCAGCACGTCGTACCGGTCGCAGATCTCGCGGACCCGCTGGAAGTACCCGGGTGGCGGCGGGAAGCAGCCGCCGGCGTTCTGCACGGGTTCCAGGAAGACCGCGGCGACCGTGTCCGGGCCCTCGAAGAGGATCTGCTGCTCGATCTGGTCGGCCGCCCAGCGGCCGAAGGCCTCGGGGTCGTCACCGTGGATCGGGGCGCGGTAGATGTTGGTGTTCGGGACCTTGTGCGCGCCCGGGACCAGTGGCTCGAAGGGGGCCTTCAGGGCGGGCAGGCCGGTGATGGACAGGGCGCCCTGCGGGGTGCCGTGGTAGGCGACCGCACGCGAGATGACCTTGTGCTTGGTGGGCTTGCCGACCAGTTTGAAGTACTGCTTGGCGAGCTTCCAGGCGGTCTCGACCGCCTCGCCGCCGCCGGTGGTGAAGAAGACCTTGTTCAGGTCGCCGGGCGCGTGGTGGGCGAGACGTTCCGCCAGCTCCACGGCTTTCGGATGGGCGTACGACCACACGGGGAAGAACGCCAGCTCCTGAGCCTGCTTGAACGCCGTCTCCGCCAACTCGGTGCGACCGTGGCCCGCCTGGACGACGAACAGACCGGCGAGACCGTCGAGGTAACGCTTGCCCTTGTCGTCGTAGATGTAGGTGCTCTCGCCCCTGACGATGGTGGGGACGGGCGCGTTCTCGTACGAGGACATGCGGGTGAAGTGCATCCACAGGTGGTCGTACGCGGTCTTGCTGAGGTCCTTTGTGCTCACGGCTATCGGGTTCCCCACATGTAGGTCTGCTTCTTGAGCTTGAGGTAGACGAAGCTCTCGGTGGAGCGCACTCCGGGCAGGGCCCGGATGCGTTTGTTGATGACATCCAGCAGGTGGTCGTCGTCCTCGCAGACGATCTCCACCATCAGGTCGAACGAGCCTGCGGTCATCACCACGTACTCGCATTCCGACATGGCGGTCAGCACGTCCGCGACGGACTCCACGTCGCCCTCGACGTTGATCCCGACCATCGCCTGCCTGCGGAAGCCCACGGTGAGCGGGTCCGTGACGGCGACGATCTGCATCACGCCCTGGTCGAGCAGCTTCTGGACGCGCTGACGTACGGCCGCCTCGGAGAGGCCGACCGCCTTGCCGATCGCTGCGTACGGCCGGCGGCCGTCCTCCTGGAGCTGCTCGATGATCGCGAGGGACACGGCGTCCAGTTGGGCACCGCCGTTCCTGAACTCGCGGGAGTCCTTCTGGTCTGCGCTTCGACTGGCCACGACGTCACTGTGCACGACGTCTCGATAGTTTCGCAAGGCGGGATCGATGAAATTCGTTGTCTATGTGAGAGAAGCCTGCGGATTTCGCAGCCATGGCGGGATCAGGGCTGTTGAAAACGTCGGGCCACGGATTAGGGTGGGTGTCTCAGCGATTGGACACCGAACTTGGAGGCCCGGCAGTGAGCACCGAGCTGCGTCGTCTGCGCAATTACATCGACGGCGAATTCCGTGACGCCGCCGACGGACGGACCACCGAGGTGGTCAATCCCGCGACCGGTGAGGCGTACGCGACCGCCCCGCTGTCCGGGCAGGCGGACGTCGACGCCGCGATGGCGGCCGCCGCCGCGGCCTTCCCGGCCTGGCGCGACACCACGCCCGCCGAGCGCCAGAAGGCCCTCCTGAAGATCGCCGACGCGTTCGAGGAGCGCGCCGAGGACCTGATCGCCGCCGAGGTCGAGAACACGGGCAAGCCGATCGGGCTGACCCGCTCGGAGGAGATCCCGCCGATGGTCGACCAGATCCGTTTCTTCGCGGGCGCGGCGCGCATGCTCGAGGGCCGCTCGGCCGGCGAGTACATGGACGGTCTGACGTCGTTCGTCCGCCGTGAGCCGGTCGGCGTCTGCGCGCAGGTCGCGCCGTGGAACTACCCGATGATGATGGCCGTGTGGAAGTTCGCCCCGGCGCTCGCGGCGGGCAACACCGTCGTCCTCAAGCCGTCCGACACCACCCCGGCGTCCACGGTCCTGATCGCCGACATCATCGGCTCGATCCTGCCCAAGGGCGTCTTCAACGTCATCTGCGGCGACCGCGACACCGGCCGCATGATGGTCGAGCACCCCACCCCGGCCATGGCGTCCATCACCGGCTCCGTCCGCGCGGGCATGTCGGTCGCCGAGTCCGCGTCCAAGGACCTCAAGCGCGTCCACCTGGAGCTGGGCGGCAAGGCACCGGTCGTCGTCTTCGAGGACACCGACATCGCCAAGGCCGTCGAGGGCATCTCGGTGGCGGGCTTCTTCAACGCCGGCCAGGACTGCACGGCGGCCACCCGCGTCCTCGTCCACGAGTCCATCCACGACGAGTTCGTCTCCGCGCTCGCCAAGGCCGCGTCCGAGACGAAGACCGGTCAGCCGGACGACGAGGACGTGCTCTACGGGCCGCTCAACAACCCGAACCAGCTCAAGCAGGTCTCCGGCTTCATCGAGCGCCTGCCCGCACACGCCAAGGTCGTGGCCGGCGGTCACCAGGTCGGCGACCAGGGCTACTTCTTCGCGCCCACGGTCGTCTCGGGCCTCCTGCAGGACGACGAGATCATCCAGAACGAGGTCTTCGGCCCGGTCATCACCGTCCAGTCCTTCACGGACGAGCAGCAGGCCATCGAGTACGCGAACGGTGTCGAGTACGCCCTCGCCTCCTCGGTGTGGACGAAGGACCACGCGCGGGCGATGCGTCTGTCCAGGGCCCTCGACTTCGGCTGCGTGTGGATCAACACGCACATCCCTCTGGTCGCGGAGATGCCGCACGGCGGCTTCAAGAAGTCCGGCTACGGCAAGGACCTGTCGGGGTACGGCTTCGAGGACTACACCCGGATCAAGCACGTGATGACGTCGCTGGACGACTGAACGACGTATCCGCAAGTGTGCGGCCCGGACGGACAACCCTCGTCCGGGGCCGCGCACTTGCGGTGGGAGGTGCGACCGGTCCGCCGTTCCGCACCGATCGACACGGTGCCGGATTCCCGGGAAGGGGCTCGGCGCCGCGTCGGTTGTCGGGACGCGGAAGCCGACGGAATGCCGCCCGGATGCACCGTCCCGGGGAGGGTGCGGAACTCCGGGCCGACTTGCTGATGATCCCCGACCCGGCCCGCCACAAGGCGAACGCCGAGCGACCGGCACCATGGTGTCCGGCCGGCACCGAGGGAGGCCAGGACCCGCAGCGGGGTTCCGTCCCTGAACGCCGCGATGTCCTCGACGGCGTCCCGGTAGAACACCTCGTGCGTGGAGAGCGGTTCGCGGGGCTCATGTCGCCCGGTTCCGAGGGGCGTGATCCCGTTCGCCTGGGCGTCCCGAAACCTACTCGTGGTTCGGCCAGTCCTCGGCCGGCAGTTCCAGATGCAGCCTGTAGCCGCCGTCGGCCGTGGGTCCGCTGTCGATGGTGCCGCCGAGCAGTTCGGCGCGTTGGCGCAGGCCCACAAGGCCGTGGTGGGCGCTGGGCAGGGCGAGTGCGGGGCGGGTGGGGGCGGTGTTCGTGACGATGGTGTGCAGGGCGCCGGCGCCATGGTGGATCCGTACGGTCGCCCTGGCACCGGGGGCGTGTTTGCGGACATTGGTCAGGGCTTCCTGCACCGTGCGGTACACGGCGCGCTGCATGGTGGGTGGAAGGTCGTCGGGCAGGTCCGTCTCCAGTTCCGCTTCGATGCCGCTGCCGGCGACCAACTGACGCAGGTCGGCGAGGGACGGCTGAGGGGTGAGCTCGGTACGACGGCCGCCGGAGGCGCGCAGCACGCTGACCATGTGCCGCAGTTCGTCCAGAGTCTGCACGCTGAGCTGCCGGATGGTGGCCGCGGCCCTTCTGGTCTCCGAGTCCCGGCTGCCCACCTGAAGTGCTCCGGCCTGTACGGCGATGAGGCTGACCTGGTGGGAGACCACGTCGTGCATCTCCCGGGCCAGCTGCGCGCGTTCCTCCGCCAGCACGCGCTGGTCGGTCAGGAGCCGTTCGTGCTCGCGGGCCTCGGAGATCTCCGCGAGTCGTAGGGACAGTTCGCGTCGGGCCTGCACGAGCTGGCCCAGGAAGACGGGGGCGGCTGCGGTGGCCAGGGTGTAGATGAGCTGGATCAGGCTGGGGGTCCGGGTGAGTTCTGCGGGCCGCACGGACGACCACGGCCAGGGCAGGAAGTCGCAGGCCGCGAAGGCCAGGGCGCAGCCCGCCAGCAGCACGCGGCGACGGCTGAGCGAGGAGAGCGTGTACAGCGCGGCGATGGTGGCGAACACCGCGTCGGTGACCAGGGCGGTGGGGAGCGTGAGCACAAAGGTCGTCAGTGGCAGACGGCGACGCAGGGTGAGAGCGAGGGCGGCGAGCAGCGCGCAGGCCATGGCGACCCGGTCTCCGATGTCGACGTAGACCCATGTGTCCGCGAGGGCGGCTCCGACGAGGGCGCCGTCCACGAGAGGGGCAGGCAGTCGCCCGAGGTTCATCGGGTGTCCCCGTCCTGCGGTGGCGAAAGCAGCCCCGCGCGTTCGGCGATCAGGGCCGCCTGGACCCGGCTGCTGACCTGCAGCTTGTTCAGTACCGCGCTGACGTGGCCTTTGACCGTGCCGGTGCTCAGGTGCATCCGGTCGCCGATGTCGGTGTTGGCGAGTCCTTCGGCCATGAGTACGAGGACGGCACGCTCGCGCTCGGAGAGCCGGGCGACGAGGCGGACGGCCCGGGGCTCGCGCACGCCCCGGTCCAGGTAGGCGTCCACCACGGTGCGGGTGACCTTGGACGACAGCACGGTCCCGCCCTGGGCCAGCGTGCGTACGAGATGGGGAAGCTGTTCGGGGTCGGTGTCCTTGAGCAGAAATCCGGCGGCCCCCGAGCGCAGGGCGGTCGCCACGTACTCATCGGTGTCGAACGTGGTGAGCATGGCCACCACGGGCGGGTCCGGCATGCGGCGGAGCTCGGCCAGAATGGTGAGCCCGTCCACGTCCGGCATGCGGATGTCCAGCAGCACGAGGTCGGGACGCAGCTGCTGGACGGTCGGGACGGCCTGGCCGCCGGGGACCGCCGCGACGACCTCGATGTCGTCCGCCGCGTCGAGGATGTGTGTGAAGCCCGTGCGGATGAGGGCCTCGTCGTCGACCACCAGTACCCGGATCACGTGCGCTCCGCTCGTCGCATGCCCTCACTTGGATGCGTACCCCGTCACGGCCGTCCGTGGCGGGGCCGGATGCGGGCGCCGTCGGCCGGCGGCCGCATCCGGCCGGTCGGCGGGGGAACCTTCGGCCGGTCGGCGGGGTGCCTTCGGAAAACCGTCGGGGTGGCTGGGGCGGGAGGTCGGCCAATCCTGATGGCATGACGCAGAACGCATTGTCGGCCGCGCCCGCAGTGGCGCCTCACCGGCTCGAGGCGGACCGCACCCGCGCCGTTGCCGGCACGCCGTCCATGGGGCGGCTGATCGGTATCGACCTGGCGCGCGGGCTCGCGGTCTTCGGCATGTACGCAGCCCATGTCGGTCCCGATGTGACGGTGGGCGGGCCGGTGGGTTTCCTGCTGGAGCTGGCGCGGGGGCGCTCCTCCGCCCTCTTCGCGGTGCTCGCCGGCTTCTCGCTGATCATCATCACCGGCCGTCCGCTTCCTCGAACCGGTCGCCCCGGCCGTCAGGCCATGGTGAGGATCATGATCCGCACCGTCGTCATCGGGGTGCTCGGCTATGGCCTGACGGCCCTGGGCACCTCGGTCGACGTGATACTCAGCTTCTACGCGCTGCTCTTCCTGGTCGTCCTTCCGCTGTACCGGCTGCGAGCGGGGGCGCTCGCAGCCGTCGCCGCCACGGGCGCGGTGATCATGCCCCTGGTTCTGCACGCGATCCAGGCCTCGATCGAGGACGGGAACTGGGCACAGTCCGTCATCGACCGGGACCCGCTGGCCCGGATCACCGGCACGGACGGCATCGTGGAGCTGCTGTTCACCGGGTCGTATCCGGTGCTCACCTGGATACCGTTCCTGGTCGCGGGCATGGCGCTGGCCCGGCTCGACCTCACTCGTCCCGGCATCCGGTCCCGGATGGCCCTGACCGGCGGTGTGCTCGCCCTGCTCGGTTACGGAGGGTCCTGGCTGGCCCTGCACCTGGTCCCGCACGCCCTCACGGCCGTCGCGGCCGCCACGGACGGCGGTTCGGCGTCGTCCGCATGGTGGTCCGACACCGTCGGCGAACCCGGAAGCCACACCCCGCTCGCGTGGTTGCTGGTGGCCGTGCCGCACAGTCAGACGACGTTCTCCATCGTCGGCAACACCGGCGTCGCCGTCATGGTGGTGGCCGCGTGCCTGACCGTCGCCGACAGGCTGCCGCGCCTCACCCGCCTGGCCACACCCGTCGCATCGGTCGGCAGGATGGCACTGACGGTCTACGTCCTGCACATCGTCGCCCTGTGGTTCTTCAGCGACGTCTGGTACGTGGCCCTGATTCAGGACGAGACCATGTCCGCGCTACCGGTACTGCTCGGCTTCATCGCGTCCGCCGCGCTCCTGGCGAGTGTGTGGGCCTGTTTCTTCCGGCGTGGCGCCCTGGAGCACCTGCTGCACCTGGCCACCCGGCCCGCGGGCTACGTCAAGTAGACGACGACGGTGCGCGCCCAGCACCTGACGCAGGTCCGCCGACCCCGGACGGGCCGGCGCGGGTGGTCCGGGCGGGCTCCGCCACCCGCACGACCGGCGCCGCGAACCCCTCGGCGTTCCGGGGAAACCGGGCCGCCGCATGGCGGCCCGGCGACTTTGCCGTCTCTTTACAACCCGCTCCTGCGCTGCCTCGTCTCTCCGCTCGATCCGCAACCCAGCCCGCCGAGAACCGGGCGGACCGACGAAAGAGAGCGATTCGATGCGCCGAACTGTCCTCACTGCCGTGGCACTCGGGAGCACCGCCGTGCTGGCGAGCACCATGCCGGCGTTCGCCGACGGGCCGAGCCCGGTCCCCACGACCCGCCCGAGCGCAGCCGCCTCGGCCACTCCGAGCCCCGCCCCGGCCACCCGCTCCGCGGCCCCGAGCGCGCAGCCGACCCGGGCCCCGGCGCGAGGCCAGGTCTCCGTCGTACCCAAGGGCGCGCCCGACACCGGTGTGACGGCGGCGTCCTCGCAGTCCGGGGCCGAGGGCGGGCTGATCGGCGGGGGCGCCGCCGCGATGCTCGTCGCGGGCGGGGCGGCGGTCTTCGTCGTCCGTCGCCGCCGGGCGACCGGGGCATGACCCCGCTCTCCAGGCGCGCCTTCGTCACCGCTGCGCCGGCCGCACTTCTCGTGGGCTGCGGCGGCCACCCGGCCCACCGGGCCACGGCCGCACGCCCCGTGATCACGCCGTCGCCTCCGCCGGCCGCCGCGAGGGCGGCGCCCGCCCTCCGGCGTTCGGCCCCGGTCAGGCTGCAGATCCCGGCCATCGGGATCGACACCCCGGTCATGCAACTGGGGCTGGCGCCGGACGGCAGCGTGCAGGTGCCCCCGGTCACGGCGGACGACCGGGCGGGCTGGTACCGGCACTCGCCGACGCCGGGCCAGGTCGGCCCGTCGGTCGTCCTCGGGCATGTCACCGTCGGTGCCTACGGGGACGGGGTGTTCCGGGACCTCGCGCGGCTTCACCGGGGTGACCGGATCGTGGTGCGTCTGGAGAACGGTACGGCGGCGGTGTTCATCGTCGGCGTCGTGCGGACGGTCGCCAAGGCCGACTTCCCCGTGGAGGACGTCTACGGGGACGTGAGCCGTCCGGAGCTGCGGCTCATCACGTGCGGCGGCCCCCGCACCGGCGACGGCTATCTCGACAACGTCATCGTCTTCGCCGCGCAGAAGTCCGCGAGCCCTTGACCCTGCCCGAGCTCTCGGCCTCGCTCGAGCAGGATCCTTCCCGGATGCCGGGCCCAAGGAACGCACGCCGTCGGCCCGGCATCCTTCCCCACGAGTGCCCCCACGACCATGGAGAGCGTTGAAACGGTCCCGTGACAAGGCGGCGTCCGAGCTGTTCGCCGTCCTCTACCCGCGCCTCGCCGGCTGGTGCCGCCGTCTCGTCGACGACGACGAGACGGCCCACGAGATCGCCTCGGAGGCGTTCACCCGGCTCTGGGCCCGCTGGACGACCGTGGAGGAGCCCCGCGGCTTTCTCTACGTCACCGCCGCCAACCTCGTCCGGGACCACTGGCGCAAGCTGGAGCGCGAGCGCAGAGCCGTGCGTCGCGTCACCTCGGAGGCCGCCGTCCGGCCCCACACCGAGCAGGCGGACCCTTCGGTGCGTCTGCTCGTACAGTCACTGCCCGAACGGCTGCGGGTCCCGATCCTGCTGCACTACTACGCCGACATGCCGATCCGGGAGGTGTCCGTGCTGACCGGGCGCAAGGAAGGAACCGTCAAGGCCGATCTCCACGCGGCCCGAGAACTGCTCCGCGTCCACCTGAGGAGAAGCCTTGACCACACGCTTTGACGACGGCCCGGAATTCGGGGCCGACGACCCCCTCGCGGTGATCCTGCGGCCTCCCGCCGAGCATCTCGGTCCGCCCCCCGGCCGCTACGAGGCGATCCGCCGCGCCGCGGCCCGTCGCCGGCTGCTCCGTGCCGCGGCCGGAATCGGCGCGTCCTGTGCCGTCGCCGTCGCCGTCCTCGTCGCGCTGCCCCTGCACGTGGCGAGCCCCGGGGCACCCGCCTCCCCTGCGGTGCCTCTCGCACCGCCGCCCGCGAGCGGACATGCGGCGTCCCCCACCCCTTCGGTGGCACCCACTCCGTCGGCGTCGCCCGTCCCGTCGGTACCGCCCGAGCGGGTCGGCCCCAGCCCCACCGCACGGCCCTCGACCGGGAGGAGCACCCCGAGCAGCCCGGCATCGCCCACCCCGGAACGACGGGCGACATCGGCCGCGGTGCGGGGCGAGCCGACGCGTTCCTCCCGCTGACGGTCCCGTCGGCCCTGAAGGCCGGTGCGCCGGTCCCCCTCCTCCCGGCCGGTGTGCCCCGCCTTGCGGGGGCTACCGCCGGGCAGCAGGCTGCTTGACGGGGTGGTGAGGAAGGGAGTCCTTCGATGACCCAGCATCCGCCCACGGCGCCCCTCGACCGGCCGGTGGTCGGCTCGTATCCGACCTACGAGGGCGCGCAGCGTGCGGTCGACTTCCTCGCCGACAGCAGGTTCCCGGTGGAGCGCACCGCGATCATCGGCTCCGACCTGCGGATGGTGGAGACGGTGCTCGGCCGGCTCACCCGTGGCCGCGCCGCCTTGGCGGGCGCGGGCTCTGGTGCCTGGTTCGGGCTGCTCATCGGCCTGCTTCTGTCGTTGTTCGCCGCGGGCAATCATCACGTCCTGGTGCTGATGATCAGCGGCTTGTTCTACGGCGCGATCTTCGGAGCGCTCTTCGGCTTCGCCGGCCACGCGTTCACCGGAGGCCGCCGCGACTTCGCGTCCCGCAGCCAGACCGTCGCCGCCCGCTACGACGTGGTCGCCGAGGCGGAGGTCGCGGAGGAGGCGAAGAACCTGCTCATCAAGCTCGGCTGGCGCGAAGGCTGAGCGGGACGACCGGCCGTCGCGCGCACGGTCCGCGGCCCGGTGCACCGGCTGTGCGCCGGACCGTCCTGGTGCCGTGCGTCCCGGCGCCCCATTTGGTGAGGAAGGCGCCCCATTTGGTGAGGAAAAGGAATGATTCCTTGATGAAAGTCCGGTGTGTTCTCAAGAGCAAGGAGCGGAGAAGACATGTCCGTGATGCGAGTCGCCCAGGTGGCCGAGCCCCGGGGGAGTTTCGAGATCGTCGAGCGGGAATTGCCAGAGCCGGGGCCGGGACACGTGCGGATCGTCGTGGAGGCGTCCGGTGTCTGCCACACCGATGCGATCTTCGTGCAGACACCCTTTCCGGGCATCCGGTTCCCTCTCGTGACCGGGCACGAGGTGGCGGGCCGGATCGACGCGGTGGGGGAGGGGGTGGTCGGCTGGGCCGTGGGCACCCGGGTCGAGGTGGGGTGGTTCGGCGGTCAGTGTGGCCGCTGCCGCCCCTGCCGTCAGGGCGACTTCATCAGCTGCGAGAACCTCAGGGTCCCCGGATGGGCGTACGACGGCGGATACGCCACCCACATGGTCGCGCCCGTCGAGGCTCTGGCGCGCATCCCGGAAGGTCTCTCCGCGATCGACGCCGCCCCGCTCGGGTGCGCGGGTGTGACCTCGTTCATGGGGCTGCGTACGAGCGTGGCCCGCGCCGGCGACCTGGTCGCGATCCTCGGGATCGGCGGCCTCGGGCACCTGGGCATCCAGTACGCCGCCAAGATGGGCTTCGAGACCGTGGCGATCGCCCGCGGCCGGGACAAGGAGGCTCTGGCCCGGCAGTTGGGCGCGGATCACTACATCGACAGCACCGCCTCCGACCCCGCCCAGATGCTGAAGGAACTGGGCGGCGCGAAGGTGGTGCTCGGCACGGCGGCGAGCTCGGACGCCATGTCGGCGACGGTCGACGGGCTCGCTCCGCACGGACAACTGGTTTCCATCGGGGTGACGGATCAGTCGCTCAAGGTGTCGCCGGTGCAGCTCATCGGTAACAGCCGGACGGTGAGCGGGCACCCGTCGGGCACGGCACAGGAGGTCGAGGAGACCATGGCCTTCAGCGCTCGCACCGGCGTCCGGCCCATGGTCGAGACGATGCGGCTGGAGGAGGTCAACGACGCCTTCGCGCGCATGCTGTCCGGGGCGGCGCGGTTCCGCATGGTGCTGACCATGGGCGGGTGACGGCCGACCCCGGTCCGGTACCGGAAGAGGCCCGGCCGCCCCCGTGCCCGGCACGGCCGCCGCCAAAGCTGCCTCTCTTCCTCCGTTCTGCCTCCGTCTCGACGGAATGGGACGTCGGGCTTCCGGTGTTTCCCAGTGGCAGCTCGTCGTCGGTCTGGAAGCGCGCCGCGAGTTCGACATGGGCGAACTGCGCGATCGCACACGCCTGGCCCTGTCGCTCGCGGCAGGCGTCGGCGGCATGCTCGTACCGGTCGGCATCTACCTGGCGATCAACGCGGGCCATGGATCGACGCAGGGCTGGGGGGCGGCGATGTCCACCGACACCGCCTTCTCGCTGGGTGTGCTGGCCGTCGTCGGACGTCGTATGCCACCGGGGGTGCGGGTCTTCATCCTCACGATCACCGTGGTCGACGACTTGCTGGCCCTCGGCGTCATCGCCGTCGCCTACAGCGATCGCATCACCGTGCCGGCGCTTCTCGTGGCCGTCGGCGCCTTCGCCGTCGTTCTGCTGGTCCGATGGCTCGGGAGCCGCCGCGGCATCGTGTACGCGCTGCTCGCACTGGTCGCGTGGGTCGCCCTGCTCGAATCGGGAGTGGACCCCGTCGTCATCGGACTCGCCATGGGCCTGCTGACGTACGCGTATCCGGCGGCGCGCGCCGACCTGGAGCGCGTCAGTGGTCTGTTCCGGTTGTTCCGCGAGCAGCCGACGCCCGAGCTCGGGCGCACCGTACGCGCCGGCATCGCCTCGGCGCTCTCGCCGAACGAGCGTCTGCAGCGCATGTACCACCCCTGGGCCGGATATGTGATCGTTCCTCTCTTCGCCCTGGCCAACGTCGGCATCCCGGTCAGCGGTGAGGAGTTGGGCCGGGCGTTCACCTCGCCGATCACCCTGGGCATTCTGCTGGGCTACGTCCTCGGCAAACCGCTCGGCATCGTCGGGGCGACGGCCCTGGCCACGGTGGTGAGCCGCGGACGGCTCCGGGTTCCGGTCGGCTGGGGAGCCGTCGCCGCGGGCGGGACCATGGCCGGGGTCGGCTTCACGGTCTCCCTGCTCATCGCCACGCTCGCCTTCGACGGCGCCCGGCTCCAAGAGGCCAAGATCGGCATTCTGAGCGCCGTGCTCGGCTCCTTCGTGGCCGGCCGGCTCGTCACCGGCCTGATCGGGGTGCTGCCGCGGCCCCTGCAATTGCGTGCGCTGCTCGGGAAGGCCGAGATGATCGTCGACCTGGGAGTGCCCGTCGACCCCGACCGCGACCACGTACGCGGACCGCGCAAGGCACCCGTGACGGTCGTGGAGTACGGCGACTACGAGTGCCCTTTCTGCGGGCAGGCGGAGTCCGTCGTGCGCGAACTGCTCGGTGATTTCGGGGACGTGCGGTACGTATGGCGGCACTTGCCGCTGACCGACGTCCACCCGCACGCACAACTCGCCGCGGAGGCCGCGGAGGTGGCCGCCCTGCAGGGCCGTTTCTGGGACATGCACGATCTGCTGATCAGTCATCAGGGCGATCTGACCATCGACGACCTGCTGGGCCATGCCGCGGACCTCGGACTCGACCTGCGGCGCTTCGAGCGGGACATGCGAGCCCATGCGGGCGCGACCCGTGTCGCCGAGGACGTCGAGTCGGCGGATCTCGGTGGCGTGGCGGGAACACCCACCTTCTTCGTCAACGGACGCAGGCATTACGGCGCGTACGACATCGCCGGGCTGTCGGAGGCGGTGCGCGCGGCCCGCGAGCGTGCCGCCGTGGCCGCTTAGGAAGGACCCGCGGCCACGTCCCGGTCGGCACCGCGACCATCTTTTGAACATGTTCAATTCAACGGGTACGCTCATGCCATGAGCGACAGAGCGGCCCTGTTGAAGGGCATTCGCGCGTGGCTGGCCTTCTTCGTCGTCTGCCTGGTGCTCAGCGGCGCCACGGCCTTCCCCCTGGTCCACGAACTGCACTGGACCGAGGACGTGTTGCGGTCCCTGTCCGTGCGGGAGCACCTTCCCGCTCTGACGGACTGGATCGAGCGGGTGCGCCGCGGGCTCGACGCCACCGACACCGAACAGCCCTTCGTCCTCTACGGCACGGACTGGCTGGCGTTCGCGCACCTTGTGATCGCGGTGGCCTTCTACGGGCCCTACCGCGATCCGGTCCGCAACATCTGGGTCGTCGAGTTCGGGATGATCGCCTGTGCGGGCATCGTGCCGCTCGCCCTGATCTGCGGCCCGATCCGCGGGATCCCCTTCTGGTGGTCGGTGATCGACATGTCGTTCGGAGCGTTCGGGATCGTGCCGCTGTACGTCGTACGGAAGAAGATCAAGCGGTTGGAGGGGATGACGGCGGCGGTCCGGCCGGCCCCTGCGGCCGTATGACCTCGGTCGGCGAACCGGGCCGAAACCACGCGCACGCCGGCGTCGGACGCGCGCGCCTCAGCGCCCGCGCAGCGCGTGCAGCGCGTCGAGGCGGTTGGTGGTGATCGAGTCCACGCCCAGCCCGAGCAGGCGCCGCATCGAGCGTCGGGTGTCCGGGGTCCACACGGACAGCAGCCGGCCGCCCCGGTGCACACACGCGGCGAGGTCGCCGTCCACCAGGCTGAACCGGTAGTTGAGCCAGCGCGGGCGCACCGCGTCGAGCAGCGCGGGCCGGGGCGGGGCGACGCTCGTCCAGGTCAGGGCGATCTCCGCCGAGGGGGCGGCGGCTCGTACGGCCAGCATGGTCCGCGCCCCCGCGCAGTAGTACACCCGTTCCGCGGCCCCGCACTGCCGGACGACGTCCACGATCCGGCGCACGGCACGGACCGAGGGCTCGCCCGGCAGGTCGATCATGACCCGGCTCCCGTCGGTCGCCGACAGTGCGTCCGCCAGCGTCGGCACACCGCCGGCCGTCAGGCCCCGCACCTCGTCGGACGAGAGCGCGGCGAGCGGCCGGTCCTGCTCCCACAGCCGCCTCAGCGTCCCGTCGTGCAGCAGCACGGGGACACCGTCCCGAGTGAGCCGTACGTCGATCTCGACGGCGTCGGCGCCCCGGTGGAGCGCGGAACGCAATGAGGCGAGCGTGTTCTCGCGGTGGCGGTAGGGGTCGCCGCGATGAGCGACGGCGGTCACGGTGCGCATGGGGCCCATTGTGAGGGTCAGGGAGCGAGCCACGCTGCGGTGTGGGCGTCGATCTCGGCGACCAGTTTCGCCTTGCCCGCGTCGTCGAGGAAGGACGCCTCGACCGCGTTTCTGGCGAGACCGGCCAGACCCCGCTCGTCGAGGTCCAGCAGCCGGGCGGCGACCGCGTACTCGTTGTTGAGATCGGTGCCGAACATCGGCGGGTCGTCCGAGTTGACGGTGACGAGCACACCGGCGCGCATGAACTCCTTGATGGGGTGCTCGTCGAGCGTGCGGACGGCGCGCGTCGCGATGTTGGAGGTCGGGCAGACCTCCAGCGGGATGCGGTGTTCGGCGAGGTGGGCGAGCAGCTTCGGGTCCTGGGCGGAGCTCGTGCCGTGGCCGATGCGCTCGGCGCGCAGCTCGTTCAGGGCGTCCCAGACCGTCTCGGGTCCGGTCGTCTCGCCCGCGTGCGGCACGGAGCGCAGGCCCGCCGCTGTCGCCCGGTCGAAGTACGGCTTGAACTGCGGCCGGGGGACACCGATCTCGGGCCCGCCGAGCCCGAACGAGACGAGCCCCTCGGGGCGCAGCCGGTCGTCGGTGGCGAGCCGGGCGGTCTCCTCCGCGGATTCGAGGCCGGCCTCGCCGGGGATGTCGAAGCACCAGCGCAGCACGGTCCCGAACTCGGCTTCCGCGGCCTTGCGGGCGTCCTCGATCGCGTCCATGAACGCACGTTCGTCGATGCCGCGGCGGGTGGACGAGAAGGGGGTGATGGTCAGCTCCGCGTAGCGGACCTGCTGCCGGGCCATGTCGCGGGCGACCTCATAGGTCAGCAGGCGCACGTCCTCCGGGGTCCGGATGAGGTCGACGACCGACAGATAGACCTCGATGAAGTGGGCGAAGTCCGTGAACGTGAAGTAGTCGGCGAGGGCCTCGGGGTCGGTGGGGACCTTGGAGTCGGGGTGGCGGGCGGCCAGTTCCGAGACGATGCGGGGGGAGGCGGAGCCGACGTGGTGCACGTGCAGTTCGGCCTTGGGCAGTCCGGCGATGAAGGCGTGCAGGTCGCGCACGGCGGGGGCGTCACGGTGGTCGGTCAAGGGGTCCTCCCCGGGAGCGGCGTCCCGGCACCGGATTCGGGCGGGACGCGGGTGATCGGCTGATCGATGGTTCAGGGAGCATCGTAGGCCGCGGGTCACGGCGGCCAGGCGCGGGCCGTAGCATGACGGCAGGTACGAAGGAGGGGGGACTCAGGCATGTCCGAGGACGCGCACGCGCCGGGAACGCCTCAGAACCGCGCCACGGGCCCGGGGGCCGCTTTGGGCGACGGGACGGAACGGGCGCCGGGCACGCCCGAGGCCGGGGGCCCGGGGATACCCGGTGCCCCTGCAGGCCAGGCCCACAGGGTCCCGCTTCACAAGCCCGCCGCCGGTCCGGGCCCCGCGCCCGACCCCTGGGCACCGCCTGCCGACGAGGTGCCCGGCGTGGGTGCCGGCTCTCCGGTCCCGGGAGCTGCCGTCGGTCCGCAGGACCGTGTACCCGGTGGCACCCCGTCCGTGCACGACCAGCCCACGGTCGTCTCCCTGCCGGGCCCCGCGGTGCCCGGCGCTCCGGCCCAGAGCCCCTGGGACAGCCCCTTCGCCCCGCCGAGCGCCGGCGCCACGGCCCCGGCGGGCAACACCTTTGCCCCACCGTCCCCCGCCGCCACCGGCAACCCCTTTGCGCCACCGTCCCCTGCCACCGGCAACCCCTTCGCGTCGCCCGCCCCCGGCCAGCCCGTGCCGCCTCCGCCCATCGGACCCGAAGGGCCCGGGCAGCCGGCGTACGGCTATTCCCCATACCCGGGCTATCCGGGCTACGGCGCACCGTACGGGCCCCAGGGCGGCGTTCCCGGCTACGGCTGGCCCGGGATGCCGCTCGCGCCGAGCAACGGATCGGGCACCGCCTCGCTCGTGCTGGGGATCATCTCCGCCGTCGTGTTCTGCCTCGGGCCGGTGGCCATGCTCGTGGGCGTGCTGGCCGTGATCTTCGGAATCGTCGGCCGCCGCAAGGCGAACCGCGGTGAGGCGACGAACGGGGGCATGGCCCTGGCCGGCCTCATCTGCGGAGCGGTCGGTTTCGTCCTCGGCCTCGTCCTGGCCATCGCCCTCTTCTCCGCGCCGGACAGCGACGACGACCCGTGGATGGGGACGGACGACGGCTACTCGACATCGCTGGTGGTGCCCCGGCTGCCGTAGCTCCGCCGCGCGCCCCGGGGCCGTGCCGTCCGAAGGGTTCGGCCCGTGCGCGCCGTCGCCGGCCGGGACGGGCCGGCCGGACGCCCGGGATCGCTGGTGCTGCGACCGGAAAGGTTCACCGGCAAACCCTTCCGGCCACAGCACTAGGAGGCGGCCAGTCGCTCCCGCGCCGCCATCAGCGCGAACCCGAGCAGGTTCGGTCCCCGCCAGAGCTCCGGGTCCGCCGCCCGCTCGTCGTCCGCCGCGAGCCCGATGCCCCAGACTCGGTCCATCGGGCTGGCCTCGACGAGCACCCTGTCGCCCGTGGCCAGCAGGAACGCCCGCAGATCGGCGTGCGCGGCGAACTTGTGGACGCTGCCCTCGACGACGATCCCGAACCGCTCGCGCGTCCATATCGCGTGGTCAAAGCCGCGCACCAGCCGCCCGACCTTCTTGGCCAGCGCCGGGTTCGGCGCCTGAAGCGCGTCACGCTCGGCCTCCGCGTCGCCGAAGAGCCGCGCTTTCGATGCCATCATCCAGTGCTCCGCCGTCGTGTACTCCACGCCGTCCACGGTGAACGGGGACGGCCACCACTGGCTGAGACAGCCGGCCCCGATCCGGCCGTCCGGCCGCGGCCGGTGGCCCCAGAAGTGCAGATATTTGACTCTCGCCCCGGCCCGGACCGCCCCGATCAGGGCTTCCCGGGAATCGATGCTCCCCATGCACGGGAGTCTGGCAGGCACCACTGACAATCCGTCCTTCCTTTTTCCAGGAGGAATCGACACCTGGTCGACAGATTCCGTCGCGTAACCAAAAGGCAACAACGGAATCACTTGTTGGAGTCCACTCCCTCTGTCAGGATCGGCACTCAAATCGAGCTGGAGCTACGCCAGCCCTCCCGGTGGACGCGGTAGGGGCGGAGGAGAGCGACATGCACAGTGCGGGCAACGCCGGCAGCACCGCCACCCCCTCCCGGGACGAGGTGGGGGAACGGTTCGCGGACGGTGCGCTGTACATCGCGGGCCGACCGGTCAAGGGCACCTCGGGCCGTACGCACGCGGTCGTCGATCCGTCGACGGGCGCCGAGGTCCACACATACGAGCCGGCCAGTGCCGAGGACGTCGACCGCGCCGTGGCCGCCGCCCGTACCGCCTTCCCCGGCTGGTCCACGGCCACCCCCGGTGAACGTTCCGACGCACTGCACCGCTTCGCCGCCGTCCTCGCCGACCGGGCCGAGGAGTTCGCCCGCTTCGAGTCCCTCCAGTGCGGCAAACCCCTGAAGCTGACGCGGGAGTTCGACGTGCCGGGCACGATCGACAACACCTCCTTCTTCGCGGGCGCCGCCCGGCATCTCCAGGGGCAGTCCGCCGGCGAGTACTCCGGCGACCACACCTCCTATGTGCGCCGCGAGCCCATCGGCGTCGTCGGCTCCATCGCCCCCTGGAACTACCCCCTCCAGATGGCCGCCTGGAAGATCCTCCCGGCGATCGCCGCGGGCAACACCATCGTGCTGAAGCCCGCCGAGCTCACCCCGCTCACCTCGCTGCTCTTCGCCGAGGCCGCAACCGAGGCCGGGATCCCGGACGGCGTCGTCAACATCGTCACCGGCACCGGCAAGGAGGCGGGCGAGCACCTCGTCGGCCATCCCGACGTGGCCATGACCTGCTTCACCGGCTCCACCGCCGTCGGCAGGCGCGTTGCCGAGATCGCCACCGCCAGGGTCAAACGGCTCCACCTCGAACTCGACGGCAAGGCGCCCTTCGTCGTCTTCGACGACGCCGACCTGGAGGCCGCGGTGCACGGGGCGGTCGCGGGCGCGCTCATCAACACCGGCCAGGACTGCACGGCCGCCACGCGTGCGTATGTGCAGCGTCCTCTCTACGAGGAGTTCGTCCAGAGGTCCGCCGCCCTCATGGAGACCGTCCGGCTCGGTGACCCCTTCGCCCCCGGCACCGACCTCGGCCCGCTGATCTCGCACGCCCAGCGCGACCGTGTCGCCGGCTTCGTCGACCGGGCGCGTGCCCACGCGCGCGTGGTGACCGGTGGTGCGGCCCCCGACGGGGTGCTCAAGGCCGGTGCCTATTACCGGCCCACCCTCATCGCCGACGCGCGCCAGGACAGCGAGATCGTCCAGTGCGAGATCTTCGGGCCGGTGCTCGTCGTGCTGCCCTTCGACGGCGACGACGAGGGGATCCGGCTTGCCAACGACACCCCCTACGGCCTGGCCGCCTCCGCCTGGAGCCGTGATGTCTACCGGGCGAACCGCGCGACCCGTGAGATCAAGGCGGGCTGCGTGTGGGTCAACGACCACATTCCGATCGTCAGCGAGATGCCACACGGCGGCTACCGGGCCTCAGGCTTCGGCAAAGACATGTCCTCGTACTCGTTCGAGGAGTACACCCAGATCAAACATGTCATGTTCGACAACACCGCGGCGGCCAGGAAGGACTGGCACCGCACGATCTTCGGGGACCGATAGCAGACCGGCCGCCCGACCCCCGGCCGCACACCTCCCGAAAGGGCACCACGCGCATGGAGCAGAACGAGCCCGACCGCTTGACCCCGGCCCAAGTGGCCGCCATGCGGCGCAGTTTCCGCAACGGCAGGGCCTCCCTCACCCGCCGTTCGCTGCTGCGCGCCTCCGCGGGCGGCGCGCTCGCGGTTGGCGGCCTCGGGGCGCTGAGCGCCTGCGGGATCCCCGCGGCCGGCAAGACGCAGGGCGGCACCTTGGCCGAGGACCACTCGGCCAAGGAGAAGGTCGTCGGCTTCTCCAACTGGCCCGAGTACATCGACGTCGACGACAGCGGGAAGCACCACCCGACGCTCGAGGCGTTCGGCAAGAGGACCGGCATCACGGTCAAATACACCGAGGACATCAACGACAACAACGAGTTCTTCGGCAAGATCAAGCCGCAGCTCGCCGCGGGCCAGGACACCGGCCGGGACCTCATCGTGCTCACCGACTGGCTGGCCGGCCGGCTGATCCGCCTGGGCTGGGTCCAGAAGCTGGACGCGTCGAACCTGCCGCACGCCTTCGCCAATCTGTCGGGCCAGTTCCGCAGCCCCGACTGGGACCCCGGTCGCGCCTACTCCTATCCCTGGCAGGGCATATCGACCGTCATCGCGTTCAACAAGAAGGCGCTCGACGGCGTCGAGGTGAAATCGATCTCCGACCTCCTCGACAACCCCAAGCTCAAGGGTCGTGTGGGTTTCCTGTCGGAGATGCGCGACAGCATCGGCATGACTCTGCTCGACATGGGCAAGGACCCGGCGAAGTTCACCGACGACGACTTCGACGCGGTGATCGCCCGCCTGCAGAAGGCCGTCGACAAGGGACAGATCCGCCGCTTCACCGGCAACGACTACACATCCGACCTCACCAAGGGCGACCTGGCCGCCTGTGTGGCCTGGGGCGGTGACATCGTCCAGCTCCAGGCGGACAGCCCGGACGTCGACTACATCATCCCCGACAGCGGCTACATGACCTCGACCGACAACATGCTGATCCCGAACAAGGCCCGTCACAAGGCGAACGCGGAACGGCTCATCGACTTCTACTACGAGCTCGACCAGGCCGCCGCGCTTGCCGCCTACGTCAACTACGTGAGCCCGGTCGACGGAGTGAAGCCCTACCTCGAGAAGATCGACAAGGACGCGGCGAACAATCCGCTGATCCTTCCCGACAAGGCCATGGCCGCTAAGTCCCACGCCTTCCGCTCGCTGACGCAGAAGGAAGAGACGGCCTATGAAGAGAAGTTCGCAAAGCTGACAGGGGCGTGACGAAGATGACGACGGACAGCAGCGGCGACGTCCGCCTCTCCGGGATCGGCAAGACCTACGGCGCCTTCACCGCCGTGCACCCGCTCGACCTGACCGTGCCGCAGGGCTCCTTCTTCGCCCTGCTCGGAGCCTCCGGCTGCGGCAAGACCACCACCCTGCGCATGATCGCGGGTCTGGAGGAACCTTCCTCCGGGACGGTCCACCTCGGCGACCAGGACGTGACCGGCCTGCCCCCGTACAAGCGGCCGGTGAACACCGTCTTCCAGTCCTATGCCCTCTTCCCGCACCTCGACATCTTCGAGAATGTCGCCTTCGGCCTGCGCCGCCGCGGTATCAAGTCGGTGAAGAAGCAGGTCGAGGACATGCTGGACCTGGTGCAACTGGGAGAGCAGGCGCGCAAGAAGCCGCACCAGCTCTCCGGCGGCCAGCAGCAGCGCGTCGCCGTGGCCCGGGCGCTGATCAACCACCCGAAGGTGCTCCTCCTCGACGAACCGCTCGGCGCCCTCGACCTCAAGTTGCGCCGCCAGATGCAGCTGGAGCTGAAGCGCATCCAGACCGAGGTGGGCATCACCTTCATCCATGTCACGCACGACCAGGAGGAGGCCATGACGATGGCCGACGCCGTCGCCGTGATGAACGCGGGCCGCGTCGAACAACTCGGCTCGCCCACCGATCTGTACGAGAACCCGCAGACCACCTTCGTCGCCAACTTCCTCGGCACGTCGAACCTGATCGAGGCCGAGGTCGACTCCAAGAGCGGCGACCAGATCGTCCTCAAGGCGGGCGGAGGAAAGCTCACCCTCCCCGTGGCTCGATGTTCCGCACCGACGAGAGCGGGTGGAAAGGTACTGGTCGGCGTTCGGCCGGAGAAGATATCCCTCACCCACGCCGACGACGCTGGCGAGGTCCCCGAGGGCCGCAACCGCATCACGGGACGCATCGCCGACTCCAGCTTCATCGGGGTGTCCACGCAGTACGTCATCGACAGCCCGGTCTGCCCGGAGTTCGAGGTCTACGCCCAGAACATCGACCGTGACCCGCGTCTGGTGCCCGGCGCCGAAGTCGTCCTGCACTGGAATCCGGCGCACACCTTCGGACTGGACGCCGCCCAGGACATCGACGCGGGTGTCGAGACGGTGCAACCCGAGGAAGGGGTGGCCGCCTGATGGCCACGGTCACCGAGGCGCCCCCGCCGCTGGCGCCCACCGCACCCGAGACGAAGCCCCCGCGCAGGCGGGGCCGCTTCACGCCGTACTGGCTGCTGCTGCCCGGCATCCTGTGGCTGCTGGTCTTCTTCGCGCTGCCGATGATCTACCAGGGCTCCACGTCCGTGCAGACGGGCTCCCTGGAGCAGGGCTACAAAGTCACCTGGCACTTCGCGACCTATTGGGACGCGCTGTCGACGTACTGGCCGCAGTTCCTGCGCTCGGTCCTGTACGCGGCCGCCGCGACTCTGCTGTGCCTCGTCCTCGGCTACCCGCTCGCGTATCTCATCGCGTTCCGCGCCGGCCGCTGGCGGAACCTGATCATGATCCTGGTGATCGCGCCGTTCTTCACGAGCTTCCTGATCCGAACGCTCGCCTGGAAGACCATCCTCGCGGACAACGGCCCGGTCGTCGGCGCCCTCAACACGCTCCACGTGCTGGACGTCACCAACTGGCTCGGCTGGACAGCGGGCGACCGCGTCCTGGCCACCCCGCTCGCCGTGGTCTGCGGTCTGACGTACAACTTCCTGCCGTTCATGATCCTGCCGCTCTACACCTCGCTGGAGCGCATCGACGGCCGCCTCCACGAGGCGGCCGGGGACCTGTACGCCACCCCGTTCACGACCTTCCGGAAGGTCACCTTCCCGCTGTCGATGCCGGGTGTGGTCTCCGGCACGCTGCTGACCTTCATCCCGGCCGCGGGCGACTTCGTCAACGCCGACCTGCTCGGCTCCACCGACACCCGCATGGTCGGCAACGTCATCCAGACACAGTTCCTGCGGATCCTCGACTATCCGACGGCCGCGGCGCTCTCGTTCATCCTCATGGCCGCGATCCTCGTCATGGTCACGGTCTACATTCGCAGGTCCGGCACGGAGGATCTGGTCTAAATGGGCTTTGTCAACTGGATCAAGCGCCATCTCGTCGTCCTCGCCGGACTGCTGACACTCGGATATCTCCTGCTGCCGAACGTCGTCGTCACGGTGTTCTCCTTCAACAAACCGAAGGGGCGCTTCAATTACGCATGGCAGCAGTTCTCGCTGGACGCGTGGAAGGATCCGTGCGGCGTCGCCGACATGTGCGGCTCGCTGTCGGTCAGCCTCCAGATCGCGGTCTGGGCGACGATCGGCGCCACGATCCTCGGCACGATGATCGCCTTCGCACTGGTCCGCTACCGCTTCCGGGCGCGCGGCGCGGTGAACTCGCTGATCTTCCTGCCCATGGCGATGCCCGAGGTGGTCATGGCGGCCTCGCTGCTGACCCTGTTCCTCAACATGGGCGCCCAGCTGGGCTTCTGGACGATCCTCATCGCCCACATCATGTTCTGCCTCAGCTTCGTCGTGACCGCCGTCAAGGCACGCGTCATGTCGATGGACCCGAGGCTGGAACAGGCCGCTCAGGACCTGTACGCGGGCCCGTTCCAGACCTTTCTCCGGGTCACCCTGCCGATCGCGGCACCCGGAATCGCTGCGGGCGCGCTGCTCGCCTTCGCACTCTCCTTCGACGATTTCATCATCACCAATTTCAACGCCGGCTCGACCGTCACCTTCCCCATGTTCGTCTGGGGCTCGGCGCAGCGCGGTACACCCGTTCAGATCAACGTCATCGGCACGACCATGTTCGTCGTCGCCGTGCTGTTCGTCCTTCTCTCCATGGCCGTCGGCAATCGCCGAAATCGTCAGAGGGCGTAATGCACCTGTAGGGAGTTGACATCATGGCCCGGAGCGCCATGACCCGCTGGACCACATCTCTTTCCGAAGCCCGGCCGGTCCCGTACTGGCTGGACGACCCGGGCAGGCCGCACCCCGAATCCGCCCTCACCGGCGCCGAGACCTGCGACCTGCTGGTCGTCGGCGGTGGCTACAGCGGACTGTGGACCGCGCTCATCGCCAAGGAGCGCGATCCGCAGCGGGACGTCGTGCTGCTCGAGGGCCGCGAGGTGGGCTGGGCCGCCTCCGGCCGCAACGGCGGGTTCTGCGCCGCCTCTCTCACGCACGGCCTGGCCAACGGCCTCACTCGCTGGCCGGACGAGATCCACAAGCTGCAGGAGCTGGGCGCCCGCAACCTCGACGAGATCGAGAAGGCGGTCGCCCGCCACTTGCTCGACTGCGACTTCGAGCGCACCGGCGAGATCGACGTGGCGACCGAGACGTACCAGGCATGGGAACTCCGTGACTGGTACGAGGAGACGGTGCGCCGGGGACTGGCCGAGGGCACCGAGTTCCTGGACGCGGAGGCGGTGCGGGAGCAGGTCGACTCGCCGACCTTCGTCGCCGGTCTGCACGACCGCCGGGGCGTCGCGATGGTTCACCCGGCCAAGCTCGCCTGGGGGCTCAAGCGGGCCTGCCTCCGGCTGGGCGTCCGGGTCTACGAACACACGGCCGCGCTCACGCTGAAGCCGTACGGCGCCGGCATGGCCGTACACACCCCCTACGGCCGGGTCCGTGCCCGCCGCGTCGCACTGGGCACCAACATCTTCCCGAACCTGGTCAGGCGCGTCCGCTCGTACACCGTCCCGGTCTACGACTACGCGCTGATGACCGAGCCGCTCAGCGCCGACGGCCTGGCGTCGATCGGCTGGAAGAACCGCCAGGGCCTCGGGGACTCGGCCAACCAGTTCCACTACTTTCGGCTCTCGGCCGACAACCGCATCCTGTGGGGCGGCTACGACGCGATCTACCCCTACGGCGGCCGGGTGCGTGCCGAGTACGACGACCGCCCCGAGTCGTACGCGAAGCTCGCCGGGCACTTCTTCTCCTGCTTCCCGCAGTTGGAGGGTGTCCGCTTCACCCACGCGTGGGGCGGCGCGATCGACACCTGCTCGCGCTTCTCGGCGTTCTTCGGGACGGCGCACCGGGGGAAGGTGGCGTACGCGGCCGGCTACACCGGCCTCGGTGTCGGCGCCACCCGCTTCGGAGCCGAGGTGATGCTGGACCTGCTGGCGGGGGAGCGAACGGAGCGGACCGAGTTGGAGATGGTCCGCAAGAAGCCCCTGCCGTTCCCGCCGGAGCCCTTCGCCTGGACGGGCATCGCACTCACCAAGTGGTCGCTGGCCCGTGCCGACGCGCACGGCGGGCGGCGCAACCTCTGGCTGAAGACGATGGACCGGCTGGGCCTGGGCTTCGACAGCTGACACCGGCCGGCGACGCGAACAACGTCTTCCCGCCGTTGCGGTCCGACCAGGTGGCGATCGGCATGCCGGTGTCGACCAGCGCGCGCAACGGCCATGTAAGACCGACGGAGGTCACGAGGACGCTGGACTGCCCGACCAAGAAGGCGAACTGCGGCTCGTACACCACCCATGGGACCTGGTCCGGCCTGCGCAGTCTGATGACGTGGTCGATCAACCGGGACCGGTACTGGGAGCTCCAGAAGACGTTCGACGGCGGCTTCGACTGAGGAGGAGCCACAGCGAGTACAGCAGTAGGGCGCCCAGGCACCAGCTGCCCAGGACGTCCAGGGGCCAGTGGTAGCCGCGGCGGACCAGGCCGAAGGCGACGCCGAGATTCAGGGCGAGGCAGGCGGTGAGGACTCGGCGGCGGGATTGCGGCGTGCTGAGCCAGGGCCACAGCATCAGGGCCGCGCCGCCGTAGGCGATCACCGCCGTGGCCGTATGACCCGAAGGGTAGAAGCCGGTGACCGGGCCCATGGTCGGTGGGCCCGGTCGGGCGATCAGCGTCTTCAAGGAGATGACGAGCACGGGTTGGACCGCCGCCATGCCGGCCGCCGCGGTGGACGGCAGCCACCATCGGTCGGTACCGGCGTCCCGAGCCCGCAGGGCGACCCAGATCAGGGCGACGGCCAGAACCGGCACGGCGACGGCGGCGCTTCCCAGGTCGGCGAGGAGTTCGGAGGCCCGGTCCGGATGGACCAGTGCCCTGCTCAGCCGCCCGTCCACCCGCAGGAGCGGGCCGCGGGCGGCGACCTGCCAGGAGATCAGGAGGAAGAGGAGGCCCACGGAGACCAGAACGCACGCCGACCGCCCCGGAACAGGGGGGGTGGTTCCGAGGCGGCCGTCCGGATCGGGGTGCCGCCCGCCCCGGGGGGTTTGGGGCGTGCGGCCGTCCGATCGGTGAGGAGATCCAGAGCCGAAAGCTCCGGGTGTGTGCGCGAGGGCACGACCAAGTCGAAGCTGGGGAGGCCTCGGCCCGGTGTCACCCACAGTCCCCTGTGGGTGGGGTGTTTCTCTCATCTGTGTAGAACCTACGGCAGGGAAAACCGCTCCGACAGTTGGAAACGCGTCTTGCCATCCACCTCGCACAGGTTCTTCACACCCTCTGACCTCCGATGCCCCAGCAGCGGAACTCCGGGGGCTCAGATGCGCGCGAACGCCTGCTCGATGATGTCGAGACCCTCGGTGAGCAGGTCCTGGCCGATGACCAGCGGGGGCAGGAAGCGCAGCACGTTGCCGTAGGTGCCACAGGTCAGGACCAGCAGGCCCTCCTGGTGGCAGGCCTTGGCCAGCGCGGCGGTCGCCTCCGGGTTCGGCTCCTTGCCGGCGCGGTCCTTGACCAGCTCGATCGCGATCATCGCACCGCGGCCGCGGATGTCGCCGATGATGTCGAACTTCTCGGCCATCGCCGTGAGGCGGGCCTTCATGGTCTCCTCGATCTGCTTCGCCCTGGCGTTGAGGTCGAGCTCCTTCATCGTCTCGATCGCGCCGAGCGCACCCGCGCAGGCGACCGGGTTGCCGCCGTAGGTGCCGCCCAGGCCGCCCGAGTGCGCGGCGTCCATGATCTCGGCGCGGCCGGTCACGGCGGCGAGCGGCAGACCGCCCGCGATGCCCTTGGCGGTGGTGATCAGGTCCGGGACGATGCCTTCGTCCTCGCACGCGAACCACTGGCCGGTGCGGCAGAAGCCGGACTGGATCTCGTCGGCGACGAAGACGATGCCGTTGTCGGTGGCGAACTTGCGCAGTGCGGGCAGGAAGCCCTTCGCGGGCTCGATGAAGCCGCCCTCGCCGAGCACCGGCTCGATGATGATCGCGGCCACGTTGTCCGCGCCGACCTGCTTGGTGATCTGGTCGATGGCCTGGGCGGCGGCCTCGGGGCCGCAGTTGTCCGGGCCGGTCGGCCAGCGGTAGGCGTACGCCATCGGCATGCGGTAGACCTCGGGTGCGAACGGACCGAAGCCGTGCTTGTACGGCATGTTCTTCGACGTGAGGGCCATCGTCAGGTTGGTACGGCCGTGGTAGCCGTGATCGAAGACGACGACCGCCTGGCGCTTGGTGTAGGCACGGGCGATCTTGACCGCGTTCTCGACGGCCTCGGCGCCCGAGTTGAACAGCGCGGACTTCTTGGCGTGGTCACCCGGCGTGAGCTCGGCCAGCGCCTCGGCGACGGCGACGTAGCCCTCGTACGGCGTGACCATGAAGCAGGTGTGGGTGAAGTCCTGCAGCTGCGCGGAGGCACGGCGTACGACGGCCTCGGCGGAGGCGCCGACGGACGTCACCGCGATGCCGGAGCCGAAGTCGATCAGACGGTTGCCGTCGACGTCCTCGATGATCCCGCCGCCCGCACGCTGGGCGAAGACCGGCAGCACGGAGCCCACGCCCTGCGCGACCGCGGCGGTACGGCGGGCCTGCAGCTCCTGCGACTTCGGGCCGGGGATGGCGGTGACGACGCGACGCTCCTGGGGAAGTGCGGTCATGGGGGCTCCCTGATGATCGTGCGAACCGGCCCGGAGACTCGGCGCGCCTGCGCTGCGGCGGGCCGGTCGTTCCGGGTGGGGGTGCTTTTCGGACGCTTGCCTTCTTTTCTCGCAGGCTAAGGCGGGGAGTGGAAGGTGGGCATGCTCCATGTGGGCGCCTTGGCCGCGTCTGCTTGTCCGCGGTGGACATGGCGCGACGGGACGCGGCCTCGGGGGCCCGGCCGCGTATGCGGCGAACTCCCTTGGCGGGGGCGCTAGATTGACTCGCTGATGGTGCTCGGAGCGGCTGGTCAGGGGGCAAGACGATGGACAGCGACGGGACGCAGGACGCACGGGGCACACGGGCCGGTTCCGTGCCGCGTCCGGCGGGACCGCCCCAGGTCCCGCCCCGGCCGGCGCACGCCCCGGGGGCGCCGCCGCAGCCGGACGGCTCCACGTTCCTGGCCTGGGTGCGGGCGCCACGGCCGCAGGCGGCGCCCGGCGTGTGGCGCTTCGGACACCGGCCGCGGCCCGAGCAGGAGCCCGAGCGGACGCCGACCCGGCAGCTGCTCGGCGGGGCGCTCATCGCGTTCCTGGTGGGCTGGCTGATCTGGTCGCTGCTGTGGAACGGCTACCTCGGCGGCTGGTGGGTCGTACCCCTCGAGCTGTTCACTCCCGACTCCTGGCGCCACAGCGGCGACCGCATCGGGAACGCCTTCCTGTGGTACGGCTACTACACGCTCATTGCCCTCGCCATCATGATCACTGTCGGCAAGCTCGGCCGCTGGGGTGAGGTCTGGCGGCGGTTCGGGCCGCCGGCGTGGCGCGCAGCCGCCCCTGTGAGCGAGCGTCCCCCGACGCCCGAGGACGACCCCGCTCAGTGGAACCAGCTGCGCGCCGCGGGGGCGCAGGACGCCGCCGACCGGCTGGCCGCCGAGGCCCGTGCCGGCCGCATGTGCGACGTCGACCACGTCCGTATCGCCCGCGCCTGGCAGGGCGTGCACAGCGGCCGGCACAGCCTCGCCACCTTCACCGGCGCGGTCCTCAAGGACGGCGCGGCGGCCTGTCTGCACCCCTCCGGGGAGCGCGACCTGCCGGCCCGGCTCGCCCGGCACGATCTGATCACCGGGCAGGTGCGGCTCGGCTCCACCGTCGACGATCCCCGCAATCCCTACACCTACCGCGGCACCGGGCTCGCCCTCGGCCCCGACCTGCTCGGCACCTCCCTGGTGGCCGTCGGGCCCGCGGGTTCCGGCAAGACCGGCTCGGTGGTCCGGCCCCTCGCCGAGTCGCTGTGTCTGCACGCGCTGGCCGGGCGGGCCGCCGTGGTCGTCGTCGGCGCGGCCGGTGCCGGGCTCGGACCGGCGGACGCCTATGACGTCGTCGTGCGCATCGGCCATCCCGAATCCGTGTACGACCTCGATCTGTACGGCGGGACCACGGACCCCGACGAGGCGGCCGCGGTCCTCGCCGAGGCGCTCGTGGGCGACCTCGCCGACCCGCATCCCGGCGGGGACAGCCGCCGCTCCACCACCGTGCTCGCCCAGCTGCTCGGTCCGTACCGGGCCGTGCACGGCCGGTTCCCCTCCGTGCCGGAGCTGCGGCAGCTCCTCGACGGCGCACCCGGCCCGCTCGCCGCGCTGCGCAAGGCCCTTCAGGACACCGGGCAGGACTCGCTGCTGCGCGAACTGGACGCGCGCGAGCGGCAGTCGGCACACCCGGGCGATGTGGGGAGCGCGCTGGCCGACCGGGTCGCGCTGCTCGACCGGCCCGCCTTCGCCACCTTCTTCGACATCTCCGGGCAGTCCTGGCCGTTCTCGCTGCGGGCCCTGGACCACCCCGTGCGCGTCCGGGTCGACCTGCCCGAGCGTGGCCACGCCGACGCCTCCCGCATCCTCGCACGGCTGGTGCTCGCCCAGTTCACGGCCAGTGTCGCGACGCGTGAGGACCGGTCCCTGTTCGCATGCCTGGTGCTCGACGACTCGACGGGAGTGGTGACGCCCGAGTCCGTGCGGGGCATCCAGCGACTGCGGTCCGCGAATGCCGGAGCCGTCCTCACCCTGCGCACCCTCGACGATGTGCCCCGGCCCCTGCGCGGCCCGCTCCTGGGCGCCACCGGCTGCCGGATGGCTCTGTCCGGACTGACCCCCTGGGACGGGCAGGACTTCGCCGAGGTGTGGGGCAAGGAGTGGACAGAGACCCGGGACGTCACCGACCGGCAGATCATCGCCGAGACCCCGGCGGGCAAGGCACTGCACGTGCTGCGCCGGGTGATCACCGGACATGCGCCGACCGCTCGTGCAGTCACCGTCCGCCAGGTCGAGCGTGAACGGTGGTCCGCCTCCGAACTGGCGCACGCGGTGCCGCCCGGGCATGCGGTGCTCTCCCTGACGAATGTGAAGGGTGAGCACGCGCCCCCGCTCCTCGTGGACCTGCGGGGTTGAGGACGACGGTCGGGATGTCCGGGCTTTGGGCACGCGGCGACCATACGGTGAGGCAGAATCGGCATAGGTCGTTCATACGCAGCGGCCAAAGGATCGCAAAGATCACATAGTCCGTGCAGATCGCGGATTCTGTGAAGAACCCCAGTCCGTGCCGACCTGAAGGCCTCATGCCCCCCACGCTCGCCTCGCTCGTCCACCACTCCGCGCTGAAGCTGACCGTGCGCGCAGGCGAGGACCATCTCGACGTCCCCGTCCGATGGGCGCACGTCAGCGAACTCGCCGACCCCGTGCCCTACATGGAGGGCGGCGAACTGCTGCTGATCACGGCGCTGAAACTGGACGCCGAGGACCCCGAAACCATGAGCCGCTATGTGAAGCGGCTGGTGGGCGCCGGCGTGGTCGGGCTCGGGTTCGCCGTCGGGGTGAACTACGACGAGATCCCGAAGGCCCTGGTGGACGCGGCGCGAGAAGTGGGACTCCCGCTGCTGGAGGTGCCGCGGCGCACACCCTTCCTCGCCATCAGCAAGGCCGTCTCCGCCGCCATAGCGGCCGACCAGTACCGGGCCGTGACCGCGGGGTTCGCCGCCCAGCGCGAGCTGACCAAGCAGGCCCTGACCGACGGCCCCGAGGGCCTGCTCGCCGGGCTGGCCGGGCAGGTCGACGGCTGGGCCGCGCTCTACGACGCCTCGGGCGCCGTCGTCGCGGCCGCACCCGAGTGGGCGGGGCGGCGCGCCGCGCGGCTCACCGCGGACGTGGTGCGGCTGCGGGAGCGGCCCGCCCCGGCCAGTTCCGTGGTGGGCGGGCCGAGCGGCGAGGACCGGGTCGAACTGCACTCCCTGGGCACCGGGCGGCGCCCGCGCGCCGCGCTCGCCGTGGGCACGGCCGCCGCGCTGGGCACCGCCGAGCGGTACGCGGTCCACTCCGCCATCGCCCTGCTGACCCTCACCACCGAGCGGTCCCGGTCTCTGTACGCCGCCGAGCAGCGGATCGGGGCGGCCGTGGTGCGCATGCTGCTCGCCGGAGAGCCGGACCACGCCCGGGCGGTGGCCGGGGGCCTGTACGGCGACCTCCTCGACGCGCCCTTCCGGCTGATCCTCGCCGAATCGGCGTCCGCGTCGGCGGCCCGCGCGCACGCCGACGGCCACGCACGCACGGCGCCCGCGGCACCGGCCGCCGCGGTGCTCGCCGCGGCCGACACGAACGGCGATCCGCTGGGCGGGCTGGCCGAGACCGTCGAGTCCGCGGCGGCGCGCTCAGGGGAGGCCGTGCTCGTCGTTCCCGAGGGGGAGCGGCTGGTGGTGCTCGCCGCGGACGGGGGCGCGGCTGTGGCCGCGTGCCAGAAGTACGCGCTCGCGGTGCAGGCCGCCCGGGCCGCGGCGCTCGAGCAGGCGGTCACCGACGAGGACGAGTTGGTGGTGGGCCTTTCGGCGCCCGCCGGGCCGATCGCCGCGGCCGCCGCGTACAAGCAGGCCGAGCAGGCGCTGTCGGTGGCCCGGCGCCGCGGCCGGTCGCTGGTCGAGCACGAGGAGCTGGCGGCCGGCTCGGTGCTGCCGCTGCTCGCGGACGACGCGGTGCGCGCCTTCGCGGACGGCCTGCTGCGCGCCCTGCGCGAACACGACGCCACGGGCCGGGGCGATCTGGTCGCCTCGGTGCGGGCCTGGCTGTCCCGCCACGGCCAGTGGGACGCGGCGGCGGCCGACCTCGGCGTCCATCGCCACACGCTGCGCTACCGGATGCGAAGGGTCGAGGAGATCCTCGGGCGTTCGCTCGACGATCCGGACGTACGGATGGAGCTGTGGCTGGCGCTGAAGGCCACGGCGGCGGCAGGGGAGTGACCCCCCACCGGACCTCGGCTGTACAACCCGTAGTACACCCGCCCGACACTGCTACTCCCCGGACAAACGACCCATCGCCGCCCCGGGCCTACCGTGGACCACGAACTCCACGCACCACCAACCTCGGAAGGGCCGGGACTCCATCATGACCTCCACCCACGCCTTCTGGCTCGCCGGCCGCCGGGCCACCGGTGAGACCACCTTCGACGTCACCTCTCCGTGGGACGGCCGGCTCGTCGGCAAGGTCAGCGTTCCGACGGAGGCCCAGGTCGAGGAGGCGGTGGCCGCCGCGCACGCCGTGCGGGACGAGTTCGCCGCCACGCCGGCCCACGTCCGCGCCGCCGCCCTTGATCATGTGTCCAGGCGTCTCGCCGAGCGCACCGAGGAGATAGCGCAGCTGATCTCCGCCGAGAACGGCAAGCCCGTCAGGTGGGCCCGCGGTGAGGTCGGCCGTGCCGTCTCCGTGTTCCGGTTCGCGGCCGAGGAGGCCCGCCGCTTCAACGGTGGCGAGGCCCAGCGCCTGGACACCGACCTCGGCGGCCAGGGCCGCCTGGCGCTGACCCGCCGCTTCCCCAAGGGCGTCGTCCTCGGCATCGCGCCGTTCAACTTCCCGCTGAACCTGTGTGCCCATAAGGTCGCCCCGGCCATCGCCGTGGGCGCCCCGATCATCCTCAAGCCGGCGCCCGCCACCCCGCTGTCCGGCCTGATCATCGGTGACCTGCTCGCCGAGACCGACCTGCCTGCAGGCTCCTGGTCGATCCTCCCCGTCACCAACGACCGCATGCCCGCCCTGGTCCAGGACGAGCGTCTGCCGGTCATCTCCTTCACGGGCTCCGACAAGGTCGGCTACTCGATCATGGACTCGGTGCCGCGCAAGCACCTCACGCTGGAACTCGGCGGCAACGGGGCGGCCGTCGTCCTCGGCGACTGCACGAGCGACGAGGACCTGGACTGGGCCGCGAACCGCATCGCCACGTTCTCCAACTACCAGGGCGGCCAGTCCTGTATCTCCGTGCAGCGTGTGATCGCCGACGCGACGGTTTACGACCGGCTGCTGCCCCGTATCGTCGCCGCCGTCGAGGCGCAGGTCACCGGCGACCCCTCCGGCGACGCGACGGACGTCGGCCCGCTGGTGAGCGAGGACGCCGCGAAGCGTGTGGAGTCCTGGGTCGACGAGGCCGTCGGCGCCGGTGCCACGCTCCTGACCGGCGGCAAGCGGGACGGCACGTCCTACGCGCCGACGGTTCTGACCGATGTACCGGCCGACGTGACCATCTCCCGCGAAGAGGTCTTCGGGCCCGTCCTCACCGTGCAGAAGGCGGACGGCGAGGCGGAAGCCTTCGCCGCCGTCAACGACTCCAAGTACGGCCTCCAGGTGGGCGTGTTCACGCACGACCTCCAGGCCGCCTTCCGGGCGCACCGCGCCCTGGAGGTGGGCGGAGTCGTCATCGGTGATGTGCCCTCCTACCGCGCCGACCAGATGCCGTACGGCGGCGTCAAGCAGTCCGGTGTGGGGCGTGAGGGCGTGAAGTTCGCGATGGACGACTACACCTACGAGCGCGTCATGGTCCTCACGGGCCTCGCCCTCTGAGGCGACCGTCCCGCCGACGGCCGGAACTCGCTGTGCGGGGGCTCCGGCCGTCGGCGCTTCGGCGGGGCGTGACCGGCCGGAGAAGACCTTTCACGACGTGGCCGGCGCCGGACCCGTGCTCGCCCGGACCGTCAACTCCGGGGCGAGCAGCACCGCTTCCTCCGTACCGTGCCTATCCAGCTTCGCGACGAGCAGTTCGACGGCGCGCCGGCCCATCTTCTGTGCGGGGATGGCGACCGACGTCAGCCGCACCGACGCCTGCACGGCCACCTGGTCCCGGCACACCGCTAGTGCGGCGACGTCCTCGGGCACGGCGCGGCCCTGCTGCCGCAGCAGCGCGAGCAGGGGTTCGACCGCTGACTCGTTCTGGACGACGAATCGCGTGGTGGTGGGCCGCTCGTCGAAGATCCGGGCGGTGTCACGGCCATCGCGCCGTACCCGCCCTCAAAGGGACGGTGCAGCACCCGCAGCCCCAGCTCGCGGGCGCGCGGCCGCTCAGCCCGTCGAGCGTGCGCTCCGTGAAGCCCGCGTGCCGCTCGTACACGGCCGGCGCCTCGCCGATGACGGCGATATCACGGTGTCCCAGCATCGCCAGGTGCTCGGCGCACAGTGCGCCGGTGGCCCCGTGGTGGTAGCCGAGCCCCTGGATGCTCCGCTCGACCCGCTGCCGGGTTGCCGCGGAGATGGACCGCTTGCCGCTGGGGACGTAGCTGCCACCGTCGAGATCTTCGGAAAGTACTGCGTGAACCACGACCTGTGGGCGGGCACCACGGCACCGGCAAGGCTCGAAGCGGAAGCCGTGGGGCGCACGGGCCGACTTGACATCAAGGCGCAGCCGGTGGACATCGGTTGAGGTGCAAACCCGGGGGAGCGGTTGCGCGAAGACTGGTGGCCTCGCCCCGAATCGGGTACCAACGATCCAGTAGCACCGATCGGTAACGTACGCCCGCAGGGTCGCCGTACGGCACTCTTGGCCGCCGTACGGCAGCTTGATCGGCGTATGGCCAAAATGTCCCTATTCGCGGCGAGGTGAGCCTCATGTCCGCACCAACAGGTCCCACTCCCAAGTCCACCGTTACCGAGCGTGAGGCGCGTCAGGTCGCCGAGGCCGCGCGCGAGCAGGACTGGCGCAAGCCCAGCTTCGCCAAGGAGCTGTTCCTCGGCCGCTTTCGGCTCGACCTCATCCACCCACACCCGCTGCCCGCCGACGAGCATGTGCAGCGCGGCGAGGAGTTCCTCGCCAAGCTGCGCGACTTCTGCGAGACGCAGATCGACTCCGCGCGCATCGAGCGCGAGGCCCGGATCCCGGACGAGACGATCAACGGGCTCAAGGAACTCGGCGCTTTCGGCATGAAGATCGACACCAAGTACGGCGGTCTCGGTCTCACCCAGGTGTACTACAACAAAGCCCTCTCTCTGGTCGGCTCCGCGAGCCCCGCGATCGGCGCGTTGCTCTCCGCGCATCAGTCGATCGGCGTACCGCAGCCGCTGAAACTCTTCGGCACGCAGGAGCAGAAGGACACCTTCCTGCCTCGCTGTGCCCGCACCGACATCTCGGCGTTCCTGCTCACCGAGCCGGACGTGGGTTCCGACCCGGCCCGCCTCGCCACCACGGCCGTCCCGGAGGGGGACGAGTACGTGATCGACGGCGTGAAGCTGTGGACCACCAACGGCGTGGTGGCCGACCTGCTTGTCGTCATGGCGCGCGTCCCCAAGTCCGACGGCCACAAAGGCGGCATCACGGCGTTCGTCGTCGAGGCCGCGTCGGAAGGCGTCACGGTCGAGAACCGCAACTCCTTCATGGGCCTGCGCGGCCTCGAGAACGGCGTCACCCGTTTCCATCGCGTCCGTGTGCCGGCCGCCAACCGCATCGGCCCCGAGGGTGCGGGGCTGAAGATCGCGCTGACCACGCTGAACACCGGCCGGCTCTCGCTGCCCGCGATGTGCGTGGGCGCGGGCAAGTGGTGCCTGCAGATCGCCCGCGAGTGGGCGGGAGCCCGCGAGCAGTGGGGCAGGCCGGTCGCGCTGCACGAGGCCGTCGGCTCCAAGATCTCGTTCATCGCCGCGACGACCTTCGCCCTCGAGGCGGTCGTCGACCTGTCCTCGCAGATGGCCGACGAGGACCGCAACGACATCCGCATAGAGGCCGCCCTCGCCAAGCTGTACGGCTCCGAGATGGCCTGGCTCATGGCCGACGAACTGGTCCAGATCCGCGGCGGCCGCGGCTTCGAGACCGCCGAGTCCCTCAAGGCCCGGGGCGAGCGGGCGGTGCCCGCCGAACAGATGCTGCGGGACCTGCGCATCAACCGCATCTTCGAGGGCTCCACGGAGATCATGCATCTGCTGATCGCGCGCGAGGCCGTGGATGCCCATCTGTCGGTGGCCGGCGACCTGATCGATCCGGACAAGTCCCTGGCCGACAAGGCGAAGGCGGGCGCGAACGCCGGTGTCTTCTACGCCAAGTGGCTGCCGAAGCTGGTCGCCGGACAGGGGCAGGTCCCCGGCGCGTACGGCGCGTTCCACCAGGAGGTCGACCTCTCCCCGCATCTGCGCTACGTCGAACGCAGCGCCCGCAAGCTCGCCCGCTCCACCTTCTACGCGATGTCCCGCTGGCAGGGCCGCATGGAGACCAAGCAGGGCTTCCTGGGCAGGATCGTGGACATCGGCGCCGAACTGTTCGCGATGAGCGCGGCCTGTGTGCGCGCCGAGCACCTGCGGAAGTCCGGGCAGCACGGACGCGAGGCGTACCAGCTCGCCGACGCGTTCTGCCGGCAGTCCCGGGTGCGCGTCGAGGAGTTGTTCGGCCGGCTGTGGAACAACACGGACGATCTCGACCGCAAGGTGGTCAAGGGAGTCCTGTCCGGTACCTACGAATGGCTGGAGGACGGCATCGTCGACCCGTCCGGTGAGGGCCCGTGGATCGCGGACGCGACCCCGGGCCCGAGCCGGCGGGAGAATGTGCACCGCCCGATTCGCTGACGGCCGGGCACCGGGTGCCCGGCGGCATCAGCGACGGGGCCGGCCGACAGGTCACCGACGCGACGGCCTCGACGTCGTGGTCGGGGTGCAGCACAGTGAGGCCACGGAGCCCGGCGGGCGCGGCGACGAGCAGGTCACCGCGTCCGCCGGCCGCTGCTCGCCGATGTCGATCGGAGCCCTGGTCATGAGGGCACCGCCTCGATGTCCGACGGATCATTCGGCATGCGCGGACCGGCGTGCCGAAGAACCACCGTCGAGGAGAGGGGCACCCTGTCCCCCCGGGCGCCGTGCTACGGCCACAATGGAGGAATGAGCGACAGTCCAGCCCCTCTTGCCGACCCCCATCTCGTCTTCGATCCCGTGGACGGAGCGCGGGACGTCGTGATCCTCGGCTCCACCGGCTCGATCGGCACCCAGGCCATCGACCTCGTGCTGCGCAATCCCGACCGGTTCAAGGTCACCGGGCTCTCCGCCAACGGCAGCCGGGTCGGGCTGCTCGCCGAGCAGGCCCGCCGCCTGCGCGTGCGCACGGTCGCGGTGGCGCGCGAGGACGTCGTCCCAGCCCTGCGCGAGGCGCTCACGGCGCAGTACAGCGCTGGAGAACCCCTCCCCGAGATCCTCGCCGGACCCGAGGCGGCCACCCGGCTCGCCGCCTCGGACTGCCACACCGTCCTGAACGGCATCACCGGTTCCATCGGCCTCGCGCCCACCCTTGCCGCCCTGGAGGCGGGCCGCACGCTCGCGCTCGCCAACAAGGAGTCGCTCATCGTCGGCGGCCCGCTGGTGAAGGCCCTGGCCAAGCCCGGCCAGGTCATCCCGGTCGACTCCGAGCACGCCGCCCTCTTCCAGGCCCTCGCCTCCGGAACCCGTGCCGACGTGCGCAAACTCGTCGTCACCGCCTCCGGCGGCCCCTTCCGCGGCCGGACGAGGGCCGAGTTGGCGAACGTCACGCCCGAGGACGCGCTCGCCCACCCCACCTGGGCGATGGGCCCGGTCATCACGATCAACTCCGCGACTCTGGTGAACAAGGGTCTCGAAGTGATCGAGGCCCATCTGCTGTACGACATTCCCTTCGATCGCATCGAGGTTGTCGTGCACCCGCAGTCGTATGTCCACTCGATGGTGGAGTTCACGGATGGATCGACCTTGGCGCAGGCGACGCCCCCTGACATGAGGGGGCCGATCGCCATCGGCATCGGCTGGCCCGAACGGGTGCCCGAGGCGGCGCCCGCCTTCGACTGGACCAAGGCCTCGACCTGGGAGTTCTTCCCGCTGGACAACGAAGCGTTCCCCTCGGTGGGACTCGCCCGGCACGTGGGACAGCTCGCGGGTACGGCCCCGGCAGTGTTCAATGCCGCCAATGAGGAGTGTGTCGACGCGTTCCTGAACGGCGCTCTGCCGTATCTCGGGATCATGGAGACGGTCACCCGGGTGGTGGAGGAGCACGGCACACCTCGATCGGGAACTTCCCTGACCGTCGCGGACGTCCTCGAAGCGGAGACCTGGGCACGCGCCCGGGCCAGGGAACTGACGGCGCAGACGGCAATCGCGGAGGCTCGTGCATGACGACCTTGATGATGATCCTCGGCATAGTCGTCTTCGCAGTCGGCCTGCTGGTCTCGATCGCCTGGCACGAGCTGGGGCATCTGTCGACGGCCAAGCTCTTCGGTATCCGTGTGCCGCAGTACATGGTCGGGTTCGGCCCGACCGTCTGGTCGCGCAAGAAGGGCGAGACCGAGTACGGCATCAAGGCGATCCCGCTCGGCGGTTACATCCGCATGATCGGGATGTTCCCGCCGGGTCCGGACGGCCGGATCGAGGCCCGCTCCACCTCGCCGTGGCGCGGGATGATCGAGGACGCCCGGGCGCAGTCCTTCGAGGAGCTGCAACCCGGTGACGAGGACCGCCTCTTCTACACGCGCAAGCCGTGGAAGCGGGTCATCGTCATGTTCGCGGGCCCCTTCATGAACCTGATCCTCGCCGTGGCGGTCTTCCTCGGCGTGATGATGACCTTCGGCGTCCAGACCCAGACCACCACGGTCTCCAAGGTCTCCGACTGCGTCATCCAGCAGAGCGAGAACCGCACCAAGTGCGCGACGGGCGACCCTGTCGCGCCCGCCCAGGCCGCGGGACTCAAGGCGGGCGACAAGATCGTCGCGTTCGGCGGGAAGCAGGTGAAGGACTGGTCCGCCCTCCAGTCCGACATCCGCGCCAACCCGGGCAAGGACGTCACGATCACCGTCGAGCGCAACGGGCAGACCGTCGACCTCAAGGCTCACCTGATCAAGAACCAGGTGAGCAAGACGGACGGCAACGGCGGTTATGTCGAGGGGAAGTACGTGTACGCCGGCTTCCTCGGCTTCACACCCGCCAGCGGCATCGTCCAGCAGTCCTTCGACCAGTCCGTGCAACGCATGGGCGACATGATGGAGAACGGCGTCGAGTCGCTGCTCTCGCTGCCGGGCAAGATTCCCGCACTGTGGGACGCTGCCTTCGGCAATGCCCCGCGCGAGCCGGACTCCCCGATGGGCGTGGTCGGTGCGGCCCGTGTCGGTGGCGAGGTGTTCACTCTGGACATCCCGCCGTCCCAGCAGATCGCCATGATGCTGCTGCTCGTCGCGGGCTTCAATCTGTCCCTGTTCCTGTTCAACATGCTCCCGCTGCTCCCGCTCGACGGCGGGCACATCGCGGGGGCCCTGTGGGAGTCGCTGCGGCGTTCCGTGGCCAAGGTGCTGCGCCGCCCCGACCCGGGCCCGTTCGACGTGGCGAAGCTGATGCCGGTGGCATACGTGGTGGCCGGGATCTTCGTCTGCTTCACCCTCCTGGTGCTGATCGCGGACGTGGTCAACCCGGTGAAAATCTCCTAGCCACGCGGAGTTGGCGCCGGCCGGGGAGACTTTCTCCCCGGCCGGCGCCCATTGGTTGGGTTTACGGACCGTGATGTGCTGGGGTCCGTACCCGTGCCGTAGTCTCAAAGCCTGGAGCCCGTCGTTCCGGGGCAGACCTTGATCCACAACTTGGGGTTGCACAGCAGATGACTGCGATTTCACTCGGCATGCCGTCCGTTCCTGCCAAGCTCGCCGAGCGCCGGAAGAGC
>NZ_JAYWVC010000400.1:0-3862 GCF_036281785.1 Streptomyces chiangmaiensis
TTCTTCATCGACGACGGCTTGGGCGTTGTAGGCCTGGATGTAGGCGCCGTCGCTGTTCTTCATGATCCGCGAGTCGGGGTCGGTGAAGTTGGCCTGGGCCTTCGGCTTGGGCCGGGCCTTGGCGGCGGCCTTCTGGCCGGCGTCGGTGACGGCCCGCTCGTCGCTGGTCCCGGCACGCTCCTGACGGCGGCGTTCTTTGTCCTCGGCTTCGTCAGCGGCCTCCGCGTCGGCCAACAGGGCCTGGGCCTTCGCTTCCAACTGGGCGATCTCGGCCTCTATCCGCTCTTCCTTGTCGATCAGTCAGCCGTGGCTCATCGCCTTGTGTTTGGAGGCGTTCGCTTCGAGCTTGGTGCCGTCCAGGGCGACGCGGCCCATCTTGACCATGCCCAGCTTCTGGGCGAGGTGCAGGGACTGGGTGAACAGGCCGGCCAGGGCGTCCAGGTGGCGGCGGCGGAACCGGGCGATCGAGCGGAAGTCCGGGGCCTGATCAGCGGCCAGGAACCGGAACGCAACGTCATCGACGCAACGGCGCTCGATCGCCCGCGAGGAGCGGACCCCGGTGGTGTAGCCGTAGATCAGCAGCCGCACCATCAGCCGAGGGTCGTAGGGCGGGTAGCCGCGCTTTTCGGTGTAGTCCGCCAGGACCGGTCCGAGGTCGAGCACCTCGTCGACCAGGTCGGCGACGAACCGGGCCAGATGGTCCTCGGGCAGCCAGTCGTCCAGCGACGGCGGCAGCAGCAGGACCTGGTGCGGATCGAATGCCCGGAACGTCTTGTCCACCGCCGCCGGACGACCCATCGGCCGCTTCTTCTCGACCGGCTCGACATCGAACAGCCCATCGCCACCATGCATACCGAGATCATCCCGCATGAATGATCACGAACTGCAGGCGGGTTGCCGGTTACTGAGACACGTAGGGCTTGGTTAGGTCTTGTGGTGTGGTTCAGGTGTGGGTGCGGGTTGGCCGCATATCGAGCAGGCGCCGGTCCAGGTGGCCAGGATTTTCTGTAACTCGCGGAGGACCGCATAGAGGGTCAGGCCGGCGCAGGGGCTTTTGGGTCGAGCCGTAGCAGGGTGCAGAAGGCCTGGGCGAGGGCGGCCAGGGTGACGTGGCGGTGCCAGCCGAGGTAGGTGCGGCCTTCGAAGTGGTCCAGGCCGAGACCGTCCTTGAGTTCGCGGTAGTCGTGCTCGATCCTCCAGCGGATCTTGGCGATACGGACCAGTTCGCGCAGCGGGGTGTCGGCGGGCAGGGTGGACAGCCAGTAGTCGGTGGGCTCGGCGGTGCCGGGTGGCCATTCGGCCAGCAGCCAGCACTCGGGCAGGCTGCCGTCCACATCACGGGGGATGTCGCGGTTGGCCGGGCGCACGCGCAGGGCCACGAAGCGTGAGCGCATCTCGGCACGCGGGTTGCGCGGGCCGGTCTTGGTGCCCTGGCGCCAGATGACGGTGCGGGCGGCGCCGCGTCCGGCGGCCAGGACCAGGGCGCGCAGTGTGCTGTGCGGCATCGGGTAGGCGGGCCCGGGCCGGCGGCCACGGCCGCTGTAGGCCGGGCGCTCGGGCACGGCCTCGCCGGGGTAGGCGGTGGTGGTGCCCTTGACGGCGACCGCGTAGGCCAGGCCGCGTTCGGTCAGGCCCGACCGGAAGCCGGTGGCGTCGCCGTACCCGGCATCGGCGACCACGGGAAGATCCGGCAGTTCCCACTGCTTGCGGACTTCGTCGAGCATCTCCAGTGCCTGACGCCACTTCTCGTTGTGGCGGACCTGGTCGGGGATGCCCGCCCGTCGGCGGCGCCGGCGGATCGCCTCGGCCAGCAGCCTGTCGTCTTCGGCTGTGGCATCGTCCCAGCTGTCGGGGATGAACAACCGCCAGTTGACGGCCGAGGACGCCCTGTCGCTGACCAGGCTGACACTGACCCCTATCTGGCAGTTGCCGCGTTTGCCCAGGGCGCCGCAGTACATCCGTGCCACCCCGGGGGAGTCGTAGCCGTCCTTGGGGAAACCGGTGTCGTCGATCGCGTATGCCTGCGGGGCAATATGCGCCGCCGCCCACCGGGCCACCCGCCGCCGCACCTCGACGTAGTCCCAGGTGGAGGAGGAGATGAACTGCTGCAGCTGTTGGCGATCCACGCCCAGGCGCTCAGCCATCGGCTGCATCGACTTGCGTTTGCCGTCCAGCATCAGCCCGCGCACGTAGAACTCGCCTTTGGCCCGCTGGTCCCGCCGCGCGAGCGAGCCGAGCATCTCGGAAACGAACGTCTCCAGACGCGGACGGACCTCGTCCATCTCGAGTTGCGGCAGCTGCGGTGAACCGGTCGGCGCGGTCCAGGTCGGCCAGCAGGCGCTCGACGTCGGTCATCAGCGATCCGTACACGTGCCACGCGCCCGGCTCGGACAGCCTGCCGTGTGCGATCAGGTCGGTCATCGTCCTGTGCCAGGCCGTGGTCTCGCCGATGCCCTTGCGCAGCCGGTCGCGCGCGGGAGCGTCGTCGGGGTGGACGGATCGCCCGATGTCTGCGAACGACGTCACCGCCTGTCCGGCGTCCTCCAGGGTCGCCGCGTACCGGTCCAGGAAGAGCCTGCCCAGGTGGTGATCGGTGTGCCGATCATCGACGTTGTCGGCCAGTGTGCGGGCGATGCCCCGGACCTGGAAAGAGACGTGGTGCAGGGCGCGGAGCGCCTCGCCGTGCGCCGGCGGCTTCACCCTTCCGTGCACGGCGAACCGCGTGTTCCAGCGCAGACTCTCCTGGCCTTGGCGCACGTCCTCGTATGCCTGTATCACCAGTGCTTCCAGATGCCTGCCCTGCTCCAGCCACGTGTGCGCGTGGTCGGAGTGCTGACGTTCGCGCAGACCGCGACCCATGTCGCCCAGCAGTGACCCCATGGCCGCGCCCAGTTCGCACACGGAGGCGCCGGAGGCCTCCAGGTGCAGCGGGGGCAGGACGAGCGCGTTCACCGCGGTGCCCACGGCCGCGCCGGCCGCCGTCGCCAGGACCAGGGCGACCAACTGGCCCACGGAGGCAACTGTGGCCACGGTCAGGGCGAGCACGGCCGTCGAGACGACCTGCAGTCGGCTTTCGGAGCTTCGGTGGCCACCGGCGAACAGCGCGATCGCCAGGATCGCCACGACGCTGCCCGCGGTCGAGCCGAGCAGCCACACGACGGCCGCGGCCAACGACAGTCCCGCTGCCCTGGTGGCCACGCTGCTGACGGCCTGCGTCACCGACCGGTGGATGGTCGGGGCGTTGACCATGAGCAGCGCCGTGGCCACGGCGGCATATCGCTGTCCCGCGGGCAGACACCACGAGGCGACCTCCCATGACAGGAGTGCCGCGGTGAGGCCCTTGACCACCTGTGCCAGTGCCGTGCCCACCCGTCCGGGGGGCGCTGTCCGGGAAGTGCGCAAGGACCGCAGGGCACGACCTGCCGTCTGCCATGCAAAACTGGTTGGGCGATACACGAATGTGATGATTACATGATTTGCCCGCTTTGCCGTTGTGGCGTGGCGCACATCAGGCGAGCCTTGCGGGCGCCCCGCACCCCCCGCACCCCCCAGACCAAGCTGACGACCACCCAGCTGGCAAAAAAGACGCTCCAGACCCCGTTGGCCGACCAGCCCCTCGACAGCCAAACCAGGCACACCATGACCCAGGCCAAAGCCTAAACAGCGGCGCCGATCGCGCTCCGGCTCAGGTCAGGGAGTTGCCAGGTCAGCCGCCATCCGCATACGGCGTCTTCCGGGAGCCAGAGAGGGAGCCACCCGGCGCAGACGCTCCTGGACGACGGCGGACGGACGCGGACGCCGGGGCCGAATTGGCGCAGGTGGCGGAGGATGCGCTACTGTCTTCCACGTCGCCAGGGCGACG
>NZ_JAYWVC010000401.1:0-3838 GCF_036281785.1 Streptomyces chiangmaiensis
CCGGGTGTCGAAGATCTGGGGTTCGCGCGAGCGCATCGTCGTGGGCCTGACGGGCGGACCCGAGGGGCGCACGCTGATCCGCCGGGCCGCGCGGCTCGCGGAGAAGGGCGCCGGCGGCGAGGTGCTCGCCGTCTACATCTCCCGCACCGACGGACTCACCTCGGCCTCGCCCAAGGAGCTGGCCGTCCAGCGCACCCTCGTCGAGGACCTGGGCGGCACCTTCCACCATGTGGTGGGCGAGGACATCCCCGCGGCGCTTCTGGACTTCGCACGCGGCGTCAACGCCACCCAGATCGTCCTCGGCTCCTCGCGCCGCAAGCCCTGGCAGTACATCTTCGGACCCGGCGTCGGCGCGACGGTGGCCCGCGAGTCCGGCCCCGACCTCGACGTGCACATCGTCACGCACGGGGAGGTCGCCAAGGGGCGCGGTCTCCCGGTCGCCCGGGGTGCCCGTCTCGGCCGTTCGCGCATCGTGGCGGGCTGGCTGGTCGGCATCCTCGGCCCGATCGTCCTCGCGCTGCTGCTGAACGCCGTCGACCTCGGCCTCGCCAACGACATGCTGCTGTTCCTGGCGCTGACCGTGGCGGCGGCTCTGCTCGGCGGGCTCTCCCCGGCCCTGGCCTCCGCGGCCTTCGGCTCACTGCTGCTGAACTACTACTACACGCCCCCGCTGCACCGGCTTACCGTCGCCGACCCGAGGAACATCGTCGCGATCGTGATCTTTGTCGCGGTCGCGGTGTCGGTGGCCTCGGTGGTGGACCTCGCGGCCAGGCGCACCCATCAGGCCGCCCGTCTGCGCGCCGAGTCGGAGATCCTCTCCTTTCTCGCGGGCAGCGTGCTGCGGGGCGAGACCAGCGTGGACGAGCTCCTCGAGCGAGTGCGCGAGACGTTCGGCATGGACGCCGCCGCGCTGCTGGAGCGGACGAGCGAGGTCGATCCGTGGACCTGCGCAGGCAGCGTGGGGCCGGGCGCGGCGGCCGAGCGGCCCGAGGACGCCGACGTGGAGGTACTGATCGGGGACCACATGGCGCTGGCGCTGTCCGGGCGCGTTCTGCCCGCTTCCGACCGCCGGGTGCTGGCCGCTTTCGCCGCGCAGGCCGTCGTGGCCCTGGACCGCCAGCGCCTGCAGCAGGAGGCCGAGCAGGCCCGGGCGCTGGCCGAGGGCAACCGTATCCGCACGGCGCTGCTGGCCGCCGTCAGCCACGATCTGCGCACCCCACTGGCCGGCATCAAGGCATCGGTGACCTCCCTGCGGTCCGAGGACGTCGAGTGGTCCGAGGAGGACCGCGCCGAGCTGCTGGCGTCGATCGAGGAGGGCGCCGACCGGCTCGACCACCTGGTGGGCAACCTGCTGGACATGTCACGTCTGCAGACCGGCACCGTCACCCCCCTGTTCCGCACGGTCGATCTGGACGAGGTCGTACCCATGGCCCTCGGCGGCGTGCCGGAGGACAGCGTGGAGCTGGACATTCCGGAGACGCTGCCGATGGTCGACGTGGACGCCGGGCTGCTGGAGCGCACGGTCGCCAACCTCGTCGAGAACGCCGTCAAGTACAGCCCCTTCGCCACGCCTGTCCTGGTCTCCGCGAGCGCCATCGCCGACCGCGTGGAGGTCCGTATCGTCGACCGCGGCCCGGGAGTGCCCGACGACGCGAAGGAACGGATCTTCGAGCCCTTCCAGCGCTACGGTGACGCACCGCGCGGCGCCGGTGTCGGCCTCGGCCTGGCGGTCGCCCGCGGCTTCGCCGAGGCCATGGGTGGCACCCTGAACGCCGAGGACACCCCCGGCGGCGGGCTCACCATGGTCCTCACCCTCCGGGCCGTGGAAGGCCTCCACGGCCCCGTACGACTGGCCGAAGCAGAAAGGCAAACCACATGACCCGGGTGCTCGTGGTCGACGACGAGCCGCAGATCGTGCGCGCCCTCGTGATCAACCTCAAGGCGCGCAAGTACGAGGTCGACGCGGCCGCCGACGGCACGACCGCGCTCCAGCTCGCGGCCGCCCGCCACCCCGACGTCGTGGTCCTGGACCTCGGGCTGCCCGACATGGACGGCGTCGAGGTGATCAAGGGGCTGCGCGGCTGGACCCGGGTACCGATCCTGGTGCTGTCCGCCCGGCACTCGTCGGACGAGAAGGTGGAGGCGCTGGACGCGGGCGCCGACGACTACGTCACCAAGCCGTTCGGCATGGACGAGCTGCTGGCGCGTCTGCGCGCCGCCGTCCGCAGGGCCGAGCCGAACGGGGGCGGCGAGGACGACGTGATCGTGGAGACCGACGGCTTCACCGTCGACCTGGCCGCGAAGAAGGTGAACCGGGCGGGGAAGGACGTACGCCTCACCCCTACGGAGTGGCATCTGCTGGAGGTGCTCGTACGCAACACGGGTCGCCTGGTCAGCCAGAAGCAGCTGCTGCAGGAAGTGTGGGGGCCGTCGTACGGGACGGAGACGAACTACCTGCGGGTGTACATGGCCCAGCTGCGGCGGAAGCTGGAGATGGACCCGTCGCATCCGAAGCACTTCATCACGGAGCCCGGGATGGGGTATCGGTTCGAGAAGTGAGCCGGGCGGCGGGACGGTGCCGTGAGTGGGTCGGCGTCGGCGCGCCCCGGTACGCTTGCGATATGAGTGCTGTTTCTCGCTCCGAAAGGCCGGTCGGCCGCCTCCGGCGCATGCTCGACCGGCTCTCCTCGTCACAGGAGGACCTGGAGTCCGAGGAGCTACGGGAGGACGCCGAGACCACGGGCTGTACACGGATCGGCGACTGCCACGACCGGCAGATCGTCACGGTTACTGGTACCTTGCGCACGGTCACGTTGCGTCCCCGGGCCGGTGTCCCCGCGCTGGAGGCCGAGCTGTTCGACGGTTCGGCGGCCTTGGACGTGGTGTGGCTCGGTAGGCGCTCCATCGTCGGCATAGAACCGGGTCGCAAGCTGATCGCGTCGGGCCGGATCTCCATGATCCGGGGCCGCACAGTGCTGTTCAACCCGAAGTACGAACTCAGACCGCTCGGACGGGAGTAGCCGGTGACGTCACTCGAGAAGCCGACCGAAGACGCCCAGCAGGATTCGCGGGCGGTGACCGAGGCCGCGCTCTTCGAGGCGTTCGGCGGGGTCCGCGGCATGGTCGAGACCGTGGTGCCCGGCCTGTTCTTCGTCACCATCTTCACCCTCAACAAGGACCTGCACCTGTCGGCGCTCGCCGCGCTCGCGGTGTCCTTGGTGCTGGTCGTGGTGCGCCTCGCCATGAAGGACACCGTGAAGCATGCCTTCAGCGGTGTGTTCGGGGTGGCGTTCGGCGTGGTCTTCGCGATGATGACCGGCAACGCGAAGGACTTCTATCTGCCCGGCATGCTCTACACGCTGGGCCTGGCGCTGGCGTACATCATCACCACGCTCGCCGGAGTCCCGCTGATCGGGCTCATCCTCGGCCCCGTCTTCAAGGAGAACCTCTCCTGGCGGACCCGCAACCCGGGCCGCAAGAAGGCGTATGCGAAGGCCAGTTGGGCCTGGGGTCTGATCCTGCTCGCCAAGTGCGCGATCCTCTTCCCCCTCTACTGGTGGGCCGACACCACCCAGCTGGGCTGGGTGCTGATCGCTTTGAAGATCCCACCGTTCCTGCTGGCCGTCTGGCTCACGTGGGTCTTCCTGGCGAAGGCGCCCGCGCCGATCGACGTCTTCGCGGAGATGGAGGCGGAGGAGGCCGCCGCGAAGGAGCGTGAGTCGGCGGGCCGGCACCGCCGGGAGTCCTAGCCCCGTCTGCGATGGCGAGAGGGGCACTGCGACGGAGAGACGGAAAGAAGCGGGCGCCCCGGAAGGCTCCGGGACGCCCGCTGTCCGCG
>NZ_JAYWVC010000402.1:0-3825 GCF_036281785.1 Streptomyces chiangmaiensis
TCGCCGGAAAACGTCGCCTCGTAGAAGTTGACCACGCCGTCGGAGAAGGTCGCTCGGTCGAAGCCGACCACCCCGCCGGCGAAGGTCGCGTCGGAGAAATCAACCGCGCCGCCGGAGAAGGCCGCGTCGGAGAAGTCGACTGTGCCGCCGGAGAAGGTTGCGCCAGAGAAGTCGACCACACAAGCGGAGAAGGTTGCGCCGGAGAAGTCTCCCCCGTCGAAGGTAACAGCCGTGAAGTCGAAGTGGAGGTGCTCCCAGGAGTGCGGCGACTTGGGTTCCAGACGGAGATGGTCGCGGATGAGCCGGATGATGGTGTGCCGAACTTCCCGCAGGGCCAAGTAGGCATGCCAGGAGTTCGCGTCACCCGTCGGTAGGTCGGCCTCGGCGGTGTAGGGCAGGCGCAGGTAGGCGCAGAGGACATTGATGCATGTCTGGCGCAGGTCGAGGGTGGGGGCGTCGTCCGCCAGGCCAGCCAGGGCATGCACGCCGCCGAGGCGCACGGCCGCGGATTCGTCGCCGAGCTGGGAGACGGCGGTGGTGAAGCGTTCGGTGTGCAGGCGGGTGGCCTCCCGCAGGGCACCGTCCTCGTCAACCCGTTGGCGCCGGTAGGCCACAACCAGGGCGACCAACGCGCCAGCCCCGGCGACCACGCCACCCCGAGCGCGCCGGCCCGGCCGGAGGAGTACGACGCCGCGACCCGGGCCGCACTCGACCACATCGGACACCAGGCGGTGCGCGTGGTCGCCGACGGCCGCCCGGAGCGAACCCGCAAGGGGTACGCCCAGGACTGGACGAGCTGGAGCAAGTTCTGCGCCGACAGTGGCGTCCCCCTGCTCGCCGTCACCCCCGGCACCCTCGTGATGTTCGTCGAGTGGCTGTGGACCCAGCCCGGAGGGAAGAAGGGGACGTGCACCGCGCCGTCGACCATCGACCGCCGGATCTCTGGCACCGTGGTGTCCGCCCGCGCCGACCACGACGTGAGGCTGGAGGACGGCGTCGCCCGGCTCGCGCGCAACCGGCTCAAGCAGCTGGTGAAGGAGATGGAGGAGAACGGCGAGACCCGCGGCCGCGGTCAGGCCCCGCCGCTGCTCGTCGACCACCTGGTGCGGATCAGCGCCGCGTGCCCGGACAACCTCACCGGCATCCGCGACCGCGCCCTGGTGCTGATGCACTTCGCCGTCGCCGGCCGCGAGCACGAACTGGCCTTCAACCGGGTCCGCGACTACGCCGACACCCCCGGCGGCATCCAGGCCGACCTGCGCGTCTCCAAGGTCCGCCCCCGCATCGTCCCCGTCCCCTACGGCACCCGCCCCTCCATCTGCCCCGTCCGCGCCTGGCAGGCCTGGAAGGATGCCGCCGGACTGGACGACCTCGACGGGTACGCCTGGCGCCGCCTGCACAACCGCTGGCACACCGTCATGAAGGGCGGACTGCAGCCCGAGTCCATCGGCGACGTCATCACCCGCGCCGGCGAACGCGCCGGGATCGAGATCCGCTTCACCGGCCACAGCCCTCGCCGCGGCCTCGCCACGTCCTCCCGCCTGAAGGGCCACGACCAGATCGTCATCGCCAAACAAGGCGGATGGGCCCCGCACTCCAAGGTGCTCGCCCGCTACCTTGAAGTCGTCGACCAGTGGGAGGACAACGCCCTACTCGGCGTGCTGTAGACCATCGCCACCCCGCAGTCGGCGAGGGTCGCCTGGACGCCAGTGCCTGGGGGCCTTCGCCTTCCGTGGCGTCAGCCCGATTCGCTGGGGGGTCGTTGTCGTGCTCGGCGACTCCTGGCCGGGACGAGCGCTTTCAGATCCGGGCCGAATGCCGCTGGCTTGCCTCCGTGGGCGAGGAGTCCGATCACCTGGCCGTCCCGTAGGCGGATGGTCACCAGCGGGTCCGGAAGCTCCTTGAGCTGCACATCCGCAATCGCGTAGGCGGGGATTCGCAGCGGGCCCCGGCCACGCTGGAGTAGGTAGACAGCCTTGGTGGAGACCACCACGAAGGTGGCCGGGCTGCGGACGGTGTAGATCTCAAGCAGGTGGGCGCCTGCTTGGCACATGTCGGACGAAAGAAGGGTTTCGCCAGGCTCGATGAGGGGCTTGAGCTGGCGTTCCGCGCGTCTGAACGCCTTCTTCAGGCTGCGCTTTATCAGTCGTTCCAGGAGGCGGGACTGCACACGCTGAAGGTACTGCGCTCCGCGAGGCCCGTCAGGACATCGCGGCAGTCGACGCCGTACCGCCCTACGGGCTCCAGCTCCTGCACCCGGTACACCGAGTGGGTCCCACGGACGAATATGTCCTGGCGTGGGACGTCGAGCGTGGCAACATAGGTGACCAACGTGAAGCCTCCGGTTGCTACGGACATGATCTTGTGGTGAGACCTGTCCTACCAGGGGCTTCATGGCTGTTCATGACCGGGGCGCAATGCGGTGAGGTCGGTCAGAGCGCGATTAGACCGGCGGTCGTCGGCTTGAACCCGCAGGCGTCGAAGTAGAACGACTGCAGGTCGTCCTCGAAGTCGACGTGCAGCCATTCACATTTGGCCGTACGGGCCTGTCGGGCGGCCTCGGCGACAAGCCCGGCCCCGATCCCCAAGCGGCGATGGCTCCCTGCGACCACGGTGTCTAAGATGAATGCATGGGCGCCGCCGTCCCACACGACGTTCACGAAGCCGACGAGGTCACCGTCATGGCGTGCACAGACCCAGCCCAGGCTGTGGCGATGCACCCGAGTCAGCCAATTGACATCCGAGGGCTGATGGTTGAAGCCCTCCGCGTGCAGCGCATTGACGGCTGCGTTGTCGAAGCCGCCCCGCCACTCATACGTGATCGTCATGGCGCGAGCGTAGACCGCCCCCCTCGCCCCGGCCCGCTCCACAGCAGAAACGCAAACGATCACTGTTGAGAAAACCTCAGTGACGTTCAACAACCGATCGGTTGTTGGACGCTGTGCGGGGCGTGGCCCGCATCTGGGGGGAGTGGTCCGAACTGTCCCGTCTCACGAGAGCTTGCCTCCGTCTCACCTGACCTTGTTCAGTTCGCATGTCAGGGGCAAGCTCACTCGAGACGTCCACCCGTCGACCGCTGTGCTATCCAAGGGCCGTGACGATCTCCAAGACCTTCAAAAGCCCCTTCGACGCGGTGCTGTGCGACCTCGACAATGTGATCCGGTTCTATGACACGAGTCAGATCGCAGAACTGGAGCGTGCTGCAGGGCTGGCGGAGGGCGCGACCGCAGAAGTGGCATACGCACCGGAGAGAGACCTCCCATACCTCCTCGGCAAGATCTCTCAGCAGCAGTGGGTGGAGTCCATAGTGCTCGGCCTTACTGGCCAGGTGTCGGAGGTGCGGGCACGCGAATTGGGCACGGCACTCGCTACGGCTCCGTTCTGGGCCGACGAGGCGGTGGTGGCTCTGCTGCGCCGAGTGCGGGCACACATGCCCCTGGTCCTGGTAACGAACGCAACTCTGGAGCTTGAGGACGACCTGGCGTCTCTGGGGCTGGCAGATCTCGCGGACCATGTCGTCAGTAGCGCTCTGGTGGGGGTGGCCAAGCCGGACCGGAAGATCTATGAGATCGCAGCTGAGCGAGCTGGTGTCGCCATGAACCGGTGCCTTTTCGTGGATGACCGGTTGGAGAACGTCGAAGCCGCGGTCGCGTTCGGAATGACCGGCGTGCACTATCGCGAGCCTGCGGATCTTCGTGAGCCGTTGAGCTTCGTGCTGAACAGCTGAGACCGCCGCACCAACCGACAGGTGCGGGCCCGAGTCTCACTGGATCGCGAAGATCGCCCGCACCTTCAAGACCGGACGCACCACCATCTACAGCTACA
>NZ_JAYWVC010000403.1:0-3800 GCF_036281785.1 Streptomyces chiangmaiensis
TCACCGCCACGCCGTAGGGGCTGTTGCCGACGGGGACGGTGGCGACGACCTTCAGGGTTTTCGGGTCGATGACCGTAAGGACGCCCGCTCCCTGTTGCGTGACGTAGACAGCTTGGGTGGTGGCCTCGATGTTGAACGGATCGCTGCCATACGTGCCCACGGGAATCGTCGACGAGACTTTGTGGCTGCCGGTGTCGATCACGGAAACGTTGCCCGGGCCGAGCTCGGCCACGAACGCGGACCGACCGTCGGGGGCGACCGCCACGTCGAAGGGACCCTCGCCCACCGGCACCGTATTCGTCTGCCCGGTGCTGGTGTTGACGGCCAGGACCTTGGCGGCCGTCTCGTCGGCAACGTAGGCCGACTTGCCGTCGGGTGTGAGGGCGATGCCTGCCGGCGTGCGACCTGCGGGGAGGTCCCGGACAACGCGGTGCGCACGGGCGTCGATCACCGACAGGGTCCCCGAGCCCAGGTTCGCCGCATAGACCGTGCCGCCGTCGCGGCTGAAGACCACGCTCACCGGAGAGATACCGACCGGGATGGTCGCCGTGACCCGGTTGGTCCTGGTGTCGAGCACCGAGACATTGTTCGACCCGCCGTTGGCGACATACAGGAACCTGCCGTCTGGGCTCAAGCTCACCCCGGTGGGGTTGGTTCCCACCGGCACGGTCGCAACGATCTTGTTGGTTTGGGAATCCAGCACCGAGACCCGCGTCGCGCCGCTGTTGGCGATGTACACGCGCTTGCCGTCAGGGCTCACTGCGACGCCTGCGGGCGCCACCCCTGCCTGCACGGTGACGATGACCTTGTTGCTGCGAGCGTCGATGACCGACAACGTGTTGTCGAGCTGATTGGTGACGTACACGCGACGGCCGACACCCGGGGCTGCTGTTGCCGACGGCCCTGGCTCGGAGACCGAACCGCCGAAGGCAGCGGGTATGCCGGAGGTCAACAGGATCCCCATGCCGACCGCGAGTGCGGGCCGGAGCCTTGTGGAGACGCCTCTGGAGACAACGTCGTATCGGATTCGCAGGGCAGAGAACATATCGCCTCCTGTGCGCGTGAGTCGTAGTGGTTCGTCAGTGGCCGATTGACCTGTCCGAGGGCTGGCTCTGGCCCGTGGGCGGATGTCAGGCCAGCAACTCACGCGCGAAGTAGTCACGCTCATCACGCACACCTGGAAGGGCGAAGAAGTAACCCCCGCCCCGCGGACTGATGTAGGGCACGAGGGTTTCGGCTTCCAGCCGGGTCTGCATGGCGATGTAGGTGTTGAGTTCACGCTGGAAGCAGACGAACGCATGCCCCATGTCGAGTTCTTCCACATTGGGGCTCCGGTCGTAGTCGTAGCTGCGCCGCAGGATGGCGCTGGTCGACGCGGTTTCCGGAGTCTGGGGATTCGCCAGACGGATATGGGAGTTCAACGGGGTGATCAGCCCCTGTGGATCGTTGGTGTAGATGGGATCCAGCAGATCCGAGGCGTCTTCGGAGACGGCGTACAGGGGTGCGCCACTTGCTTTGCGCCGACCGAAGATCTGCTCCTGTTGTTCGACGGACACCTTCTGCCACGCTTCGATGAAGAAGTGGACGATACGCAGGACGTGGTAGGTGCCGCCGGCGGCCCAGGCCGGTTCTGCCGTGTGCGGCTGTGTCCAGACCACCTGGTCCATCTGGGTGGTGTCCGTGGTATCGGGATTGGCGATGCCGTCCTTGAAGCCGAACCAGTCCCGGCGGACGCCCACGGGACGCGGTGGATTGCGCTGGCCGTCGATACGCCAGCGCAGCTTCATCGCGCCTTTCGTGTTGGTCAGAATGTCGACCAGTGCGTGCACGGTCGTGTCGCGATGATCGGCACATATCTGGATCAGCAGATCGCCGTGGCAGATCTTGGGGTCCAGGTCGTCATGGAGGAAGGGCTCCATGGTGATGAGCTGGACGGGCTTGCGCGGAGCGAGTCCATAGCGGCCGTCGAAGAGGGTCGCGCCCAGCGAGACGGTGAAGGTGAGATTGTCCGGCGCGACCGTCGGACCCACGATTCCGTTGTCCGTCGGTGCTGAGCCCGGGGAGGGCTTCGGAGGCCTACCGCCCGCGGTGAGGAAGCGAGCCCGCTGGGTCAGCGTGCGGAACAGTTCTGTGAGCTCTGCGCGGTCGGAGGCTGTCATGTCGAAGGAGAGGAAGATTGCGTCCTGCTGCGGTGGGGTGGCAATGCCTGCCTGGTGGTATCCCTGGAAGGGAACCGCACTCGCGCGTGCCAGGCCATCGGGCATCGTCCGGCCACGTGCGGCATGGCCACCCAGGACGGTCCCCGCGGTCGCTCCGGCAACACCAGCGGCAGCGCCGTGCAGAAATGCCCGTCGAACAAAGGGACTCGCCGGGCACCCTCCGCCGCTCCACCCACCGTCCCCCGTAGGGGATATGTCCTCAGTCATGGTTTCCTCACGGATAGGGACAGACGACAGGCCACACCTCGGCCGTCATCGGAACAGCGGAGTCGGCCCGGCCGGCAGCAAGGCAGCTACTGAGGGTTTCTGCCGATCAGCGCCTGGCCTGCGGGGCCGATGGGATGTCCTCCGCTTAACGAAACATAATCGCGGCATGCCCCCGCGCCACCTGGGAGGCGGCCGTGCGAGTGAGGCGTCGCAGGATGCGAGCGGACGTCTTGCGGACACCGGCGGCGTTGCCCGACCGGGCGGCTACACGGCAACAACAACTGGGACGGCGCCATCCTCACCATGAATTGGGGCACCGTCTCCTCCCCCGGCGCCGTGTAGCCGCAGACCTATTGGAGACCCAACACCCAATACATGACCGCCGGCGACCTCAACGGCGGCGGCAAGAGCGACTTCGCCCTCTACTACGACTACGCCGGAGCTGGGATACCGGGTCGCCAGGCACCGTGGCGACGACGTCCTCGGCCAGTCAGCCGGGCGCCGGGCCACCGCCGAGGGTGCCGCCACGCAGTACCAGTCCCTGGGTCCGGCCTCCGTGGCCGTCCGGCGAGGTGGGCACCGGGAATTGAGCGCAGAGTCGGGATCGTTCACACGGGTTCTCCCGGACGTCATGGGCGCGATGTCATGTGTTTCTTGATCGCTGGCACCCTCCCGAGTAAAAATCCGCATTGCCCGCGAGGAGTGTTATGCGACCCAGATTCCCATCCGCCCAGGCCTCGGCGGTCGGAGCGGCGCTGGCCATCGTCGTCACCTCGGCGTCAACCGCGCTCGCCGCCCCCGGTGCGCCCGGTACCCGGCCGTCGTTCTGTGACCACGACAACCGCAGCACGCCGTTCGCGCAGTACCTGTGCGCCGAGCCCGGTGAGCTGCTCGATGTCCGCATCGGCGACGTGCACCCGACCCAGCCGTCGCTGGGTTATGACGAGGTGTACTACAAGCTCGGCCGCTACACCCTGGGCAAGGACGCGATCAACAAGAAGTTCGACGACTGGTGCGAGGCCGACGGCCGTACAGCGGCGGCGACCGTGTCACCCGGCGCTCGCCTGGACGACCCGGCCTCCTTCACCTGCGAACTCCCGGTCGGTGGAGAGACAGCGGACAGCATCGCCGCGATGAAGACCGTCGTCATCGGCCCAAGTGGTGAGCCGTTCCTCACCGATGGGCATCACACGCTCACGTCCTTCTACGAGACTCCTGACGGCGGAGCCGACCTCCACGTCCGGCTGCGGGTACTGGCCAACCTGAGCAACCTCACCCGCCAGGACTTCTGGGACCAGATGCAGGCGCACAAGTGGGTGTACCTGCGTGACCCCGAGGGCAATCCGGTCACGGTGAACAAGCTTCCGACCAGTG
>NZ_JAYWVC010000404.1:0-3800 GCF_036281785.1 Streptomyces chiangmaiensis
CGACAGTGTTCTCGGATGCCAGCGCCGCCGCCTGGGACGAGATCGCCCGCAACGATCCGCAAGGCTGGAAAAAGAACATGGCCCGGCACGCCCACGACTGGACCACCTACTGGCGCAGCTGCACGCAGGCGTAACAGAACACAGCCGTTGACGTTCGGGGAGTGATCGGGGTTTCGGTGGATCCTCAAAGCTTGCCCGCGAACGCCCGCGCAGCGCATCCTGCGCGTCGCCAAGGCGGACGATGGGCTGGAGCGCCTCCCGCTCGGCAGCAGTACACAGCGAGGCCCTGACGGGTCCGGCGCCCGTCAGAGCCTCGCTGTGTACTGCGTCAAGCAACGTGCGTTGCAGCCAAACCGACCCGGGGCCCGTTCAGGCGGGTCGGGTGAGCGGGGCGACCAGACCGTCGCCGGGCCACAAATCCTGTTCTGCTACAAGGCTGGCGAGGAAGGTATTGACCTCGTCCAGCACCGCGGTGCGCTCGGTGGGCCCGTATGGGATGAAGTCACCGTTGGCGGCGCCGTAGGCGCGGACGTGGCTGTGCGGGCCGGTGCAGACGAGAGCGGGTGGAGCAGGGAGTCGGCAGCGACGACCGTGGTGTTGATCTCCCGGGATCCGGGGCCGGGGTAGTACGGCTCGTGCGCGAAGAGCAGGTAGACGTCCGGGGTGCGGGCGGCCGGGCTGGGTTCGAGCTCGAGCATCAGGAGGGTTCCTTTCAGGAGTGGTGTGTTGAGGGTGGGGTGGGACGCCGGGCACGGGTCTGGTCCGCGTCGGCTGCGCCGTCCTCGGAGGCGGTGCATTCGATGGTCTGCGTGACCTGGTCGACGAGGTGGAGCAGCAGCCGTTCGCAGGCGATGAGCGCGTCCGACGCCGCGCGGGTGTCCTGTGTGTGGAGCAGGCTGGCAGCGTCCCACAGGAGGTGCTGGCCGATCTCGGCCGAGCGGTTAAGTTCGTAGCGGTCGCTGCTGGCGGCGGCCTCGACGAGGTCGGCGTGCAGGGCGGCGAGGCGCTGCAAGTAACGGCACGGGGCGTCGCCTTCGACGGTGCGGACGTGTTCGCGGGCTCGTGCATCCAGCCAGCCGAGCAGCCACTGGGCGAGCAGTGGGGCAAGGAGTATCACCGGCAGTACGACGTCGGCGGGGATCCCGTGGTTCGCGGCGCACAGTCCGGTGAGCAGGCTGATGAGGGCGACGGCGGCGACAGAGAGCCGCAGGGATGCGGGGATGCTGCCCAGGGCGATGCGCTGTGCAGGGCGTCGGGTCAGCCAGCAAAGGGTCAGGCGCTGCACGCTGATCTCAGCCTGCAGCCACAAGCGATGGCGCGCCACTGAAGCGGACGCAGCCCATGCGCGGGGCGACGGTGCCCTGGTGACGTGGAGCGGGACGCGCCGGAGCGGTCCGCGGGAAAGCCGACACCCATCACGTACAGTCAATTATGTGACAGTGAGTGATGGAACCTACGGCTTCGGACCGCCGACCGGCCGCCTGCTGATCAAGACCAGCCGCGCCGGGGTGGGCCGCAAGGCGGGGCACATCGAGGCCACCCAATGGTCCGGGAACACGGTCGTCGTCGGCAACGACCCCAAGAAGTCGTCTGTGACCCTCACGGTCCAAACGGGATCACTGACCGTCCGGGAAGGGAGCGGCGGACTGAAGCCCCTCACCGACGCCAACCGGGCCGAGATCAAAAAGACTCTGGAGGGTGACACCCTGCTGCACACCGCGAAGCATCCCACCATCACATTTCGCTCCACCAACATCACAGGCACCCTTCAGTCCTTCGAGATCACCGGTGACCTCACCGTTAAGGGCCAGACTCACCCAGTGACCGTGCATGGCGCCGGCGATGGGGACGGAATGGTGCGCGGCTGGGCCACCCTCACCCAGTCCACCTGGGGCATCAAGCCCTACACCGCTTTCCTTGGCACGCTGAAACTGGCCGACGAGATCCGGATCGAATACCAAGTGACCAAGCTGGATCCACTTGCCGGGCGAGGGGGACGCCGCGGCCACACCGCATGATGGTGGGTGTCGCCGACCGCGACCCACGTCTTCCGCCCACGACGCGTGAGGAGGCTGGCGAGGGGCTGAGGAGCGTCGTCGATCTCGCCAGACTGTACGGAGGCGGGGTAACCGTTGCTCCGGTTCAGGAGGGGGGAGGCAAGGTGGTCTTTGTCCACTTCCAGTGCCCCTCAGCCCTGACAGGTAATTGATCACCGGCGCCCCCAAGCGGATTTCCCCATGCGGCACCGACCCCGACCGGCAAGAGGTGGTTGGGGTGGACGGGAAACTATTCGGAGGGCCGTGCGGCTTGGCCGCACTTGTTGGACGGCAGTCGTCCCACAACCGCCGCGGCACATCCTGCTCTCTTGCGGGAGCTGGTCGAACGGTGCGAAACGCTCAGGCGCCGCTCGCTGCCGCCGACAGCGCAGAGACCGCCCGCTGGCTTCGGACGCCCTTCCGTCGCTGAAACGGACCATCCGTGAGCGGCTTCGGGTCGCGGTCGCCGGGCAGGTGGTCGACCTTGAGGCGGATCAACGTGCCGTGGATCAGTGGGAGTTCACCTTCGTGGTCGAGCCACGGGCCGCGGGCCTGCAGGCGGGGGTGCATCCGGTCCCAGGCGAAGGCCTCCGCCCGGCCGTAGCGGCTGGTGTCGCAGGTGGTGGCCTGGCCGGGGGTGTGCCAGCTCTCGGGCTTGGCGAAGTGAGGACGCCGCCGTGCTTGCGGGGCTGCCCGCCGCGCGGGGTCGAGCGGCGCGGTCCGGCATCCCGGAGCATCACCCGGTCCGAGCGCAGCCGGCCGACCAGCTCCACAGGCAGATCCGCCAGGACGTAGGCGAGGCGGGTGACGTCGTAGCCGGTGTCCATCACGACGAGGATGTCCGCGTCGCCCGGCCGCCACAGCCCGGCCTGCACCAGCCAGGTAATCACCTCGCGCTGCTGGGCGGCGGTCACCGCGGTGGCGTCGTCGCACGGCCCCAGCCGGATCGCGTCCAGCAGCGCGGTCCACGACGTGCGTCCCGTCTCCAGCGCGGCGACGAAGGAGTAGGGTCAGCCGGGGATGAACTGATCCGCGCTGCGGCCCCGCCCGTAGACGTGGCAGAACAGCAACTCCGGGCTGGTCGGGGCGTCGGGACGCAGCCAGTTGCTCACATCGACCGCGAGCATGATCCGCCCGTCGGCGGCACGCGGCAGCGGCGTGGAGGCAAGCAGTCGGCGCAGGCGGCGTGGCTCCAGCCAGCCGTGATTGACCGCGTCGTACATCGCTCCGTGCCACGGCGGTGCTCGGCGGTGAGCGTCAACTCGACCAGTGACGTGACCGGGCCGTCCGAGCACAGCACCGCGTCGGTGAGCTCGAAGAGCGCATCCGCCCGGGTGTAGAGGATAGAACTGGACACGAAAGTGGGACAGGATGCCCAGCGCGGCGTCAGCGGACTGTCCAGGGGCGAGACTCTTCACCAGCGGCCGTTCCTTCACGCGACGTTGCTCGACACCTCGAAGCGTGAAGAACGGCCGTCCTGCTGTCCTGGGAACGAACCAAGATCAGCGGGTCAGGTGAACCGCCGAGGTTAAAGATCAAGCTGAGCAAGCTCTCGACAGACGAGCGGGAAGATCCGTTGACATCTTCCCCTGAGAGAACTAGGACAGAAGTAACAAAGCGCATATATGTTGCGCACCTTCAAACCCTGGTGACTCCCAGGTGAACTGCCACCAGGGCTCTAAACATACGCCGCGGGAGGAGGCGAACATGAGCGACACTGAACAGGCACCTGAGGAACCCGAGGCGACCCCGACGGAAGGTGAG
>NZ_JAYWVC010000405.1:0-3797 GCF_036281785.1 Streptomyces chiangmaiensis
GGCTTGTGCGGGGAGACGCCGTACGCGCCACGGGAAGCGGCGTGGATCTCGCGTATACGATCGGCCAACTTCCTCGGTGCACTGTCGTTCGGCGACGGCCGGCCGCGCGGCGAGCCACAAGTAGTAGGCGGAGCGGTTGATGCCCAGAACGCGGCACAGCCGCGCGACGCTGTAGCCATCGGGGTTCGCCTCGGTGACCTTCCCCGCATCGATGAAGAGGCACACAGTGCCTACTTCACGATCTCCTTCGCGAAGAAGGCCGCGGCTTTTACCAAGATCTCGTTCGCCTTCTTGACCTCGGCCAGCTCGCGGCGAACGCGACGCAACTCCTCGCGCTCATCCGTCGTCAGCGCGCCTGCCGGCCCCTCGCCCCGGTCGGTCCAGTCCTGCTTGACCCAGCCCCGCAGCCCCTCGGGGCTCACTCGCAGCTCCCGGGCGATCTCGGTGACGTTCCGATGCAGCGAGGACCGGACGAGCGCGATCGCGTCCCGCTTGAACTCGGCCGTGTACCGCTTGCTCACATTGCTCTTGCCACTCACTATCTGGACCGCTTCCTCCGGGACTCAACCGTCCCAGTATCAGGCTGTCCAGTTCAGTGGAGGAACTTCAGGGTGGCCATTTTGTGGGCCTGGGCAGACAATGCGGATGCGGCGTCTTTAAGGTGCGGCCGCACACTGACGCAGCGCGTCGGTTGCGGATCGCGCGCTCGGGCCCTTGGGCGAGGTTCGAGGAGGCCGGTGACCCGCTGGAGCGAGAGCGGGCCGCATGCGTCATGGAGCCGACATGGTGGACAACCCGGTCGATGTTCTCACCCCGGATCCGGGTGAATCGTCGATGGCCGTTTCTGAGCGGGTCCTTGCCGAGGTTCTGGCTGAGATCGTACGGGTCGACCGGGTCTCGGTCGACAGCAACTTCTTCAGCGATCTGGGCGCGGACTCCATGGTCATGGCCCATTTCTGTGCGCGGCTCAGAAAACGGGACGATGCGCCGTCGGTGTCGATGAAGGACGTCTACCGGTATCCGACCGTCAGGAACCTGGCGGCAGCCCTGACCGATACCGCGTCGCCAGCACCTGGGCTCTCCCCGCCGCTGGTCGCGGCGCCCCGCAGGCAACCACCATCCCCTATCTCCGGCGCGTCGCACTACGTAGTGTGCGGCGCGCTGCAGTTGCTGCTCTTTCTGGCCTACATTTACGTGGTGGCCGTGGTCCTCGCCGAGAGTACGGAGTGGATCGCCGGCGGTGTCGGCCTGCTCGGCACCTATCTGCGAGCAGTGCTGTTGGGTGCCGCGGTCTTCCTCGGCGCCTCCATGCTGCCGGTGGTGGCCAAGTGGGTGCTGATCGGCCGGTGGCGGCCCCAGCGGATCCGTATCTGGAGCCTGGCGTACTTCCGATTCTGGTGCGTCAAGACGCTTATCCGCTCCAGCCCGCTCGTTCTGTTCGTCGGCTCGCCGCTCTACCCCCTCTATCTGCGGGCACTCGGCGCGAAGATCGGACGCCGCGTCAGCGTCTTCTCCCGGCACGTCCCGGTGTGCACGGACCTGCTCACCATCGGTGACGGCTCGGTGGTCCGGAAAGACACCTACCTCAACTGCTACCGGGCCGAATCGGGGGTGATCCGGATCGGGCCTGTCACACTCGGCAAGGACGTCCTCGTGGGCGAGATGACGGTGCTCGACATCGACACCGCCATGGGTGACCGGACCCAGCTCGGCCACGCCTCCTCGCTGCACGCCGGCCAGGTGGTCCCCGACGGAGAGCGCTGGCACGGGTCGCCGGCCCAGCCCACCGAGGTGGATTACCGCCGGGTCGGCCCCGCCCGTTGCGGTAGCGCTCGCAGGGCCCTGTACTCGGTGGCCCAGGTGCTGGCGGCACTCTTCCTCTTTATCCCGCTGGTCGTCGCCGGCGTGGTGATTCTGATGGCGGCCGTCCCGCAGCTGGCCTCGATCCTTCAGCCCGGGCCCGCGGCGCTGACGGGCTGGACGTTCTACGCCAACGCCTTGGCCGGCTCGGCGATCTTCCTGTTCGGGGCGGTGGTCTTGGGTGTCCTGCTCTCGGTGACGGTTCCCCGCGTGCTGAACCTCATCCTCAAGCCGGGCATCGTCTACCCCTTGTACGGGGTGCGGTACGCGGTCCACCGGGCCATCGTCCTCTTCACCAACCGGCGCTTTTTCACCATCCTGTTCGGCGACAGCTCGGGCATCGTCCACTACCTGCTGGGCCTGGGCTACAAGCTCTCCCCCGTCGAGCAGACGGGCTCCAACTTCGGCATGGCGGTCAAGCACGACGTCCCCTACCTGAGCTGTGTCGGCCAGGGCACGATGGTGGCCGACGGGCTGTCAATCATCAACGCCGACTTCTCCCCCTCCTCCTTCAGGGTGTCGCCGGTGACCATCGGCCCGCACAACTTCGTCGGCAATTACGTCGCCTACCCCGCACAGGGCAGGACCGGCGACAACTGCCTGCTGGCGACCAAGGTCATGGTCCCCCTCGACGGAGCGATCCGAGAAAACGTCGGGCTTTTGGGCTCGCCCAGCTTCCAAATCCCGCGCACGGTCCTCCGGGACAGCAGATTCGACCACCTCAAGGACGGCGAGATCTTCCGTCACCGCCTCGCCGCCAAGACCAAGCACAACGCCCTCACCATGGGCGTGCACCTGTTCTCGCGGTGGCTGTACTTCTTCTGCGTGACGGTGCTCGCATCGGCCGCCGTCGACCTCTACCACGCCCTCGGCGCAGCGGTGATCGCTCTGGCCGGCATCCTGACGCTGCTGTGCGCCATCGCCTACATGCTGCTCACCGAACGTGCCACCGCAGGCCGTGGCGGCCTGCGACCGCTGTACTGCTCGATCTACGAGCAACCCTTCTGGCGGCACGAGCGGTACTGGAAGATCACCACCCCGACCGAGGCGATCGCCGTCTTCAACGGCACCCCGTACAAGAGCCTCATCTGGCGACTGCTCGGCACCCGTATCGGCAGCCACGTTTTCGACGACGGATGCTTCATCCCCGAACGCTCCCTCGTCACCATCGGCAACGACTGCACCCTCAACGAAGGCAGCAGGATCCAGTGCCACTCGCAGGAGGACGGCACTTTCAAATCGGACCGCACCACCCTCGGCAACGGCTGCACCATCGGCGTCAACAGCCTCGTCCACTACGGCGTCACGATGGGCGACACCTCCACACTCGCCCCCGACTCCTTCCTCATGAAAGGCGAGCAAGTCCCAACCCACGCATACTGGGCAGGCAACCCCGCCCGCGAGACGCCCACCTGCCCGCCCGCCGGATAACCGATCTGGGGTCACCACAGCCACACCCCTCCGGCACCGCGCCACACCGGCTCAAGTCACGTGTGGATGGGGCGTCCGGGGTCTGCTCCGCAGCGCTGCGTGCTGCGTCAGATGCCCCTCCTACCAGACAGGCTCGTCCGTACGCAGCTGCCCGCCACGACCGCTACCTCGGGCACTCGCTCGACAATGGAATCCCAACCACCGGACAGGTAGACGCAGTACGCAGCGCAAGACTGTGCGTGCCGAGAATCTCGTCCGTGCAGGTCATCCGGCTTGCGACCGCTGGTGACCGTGTTGAATGCCTTCGCCGCGCTCCGACTGCTCCCGATGAGCGACCGCGCCAAGGACGCCGAGATCCTGGGCCCTACGCCACCAGTTCACCAAATACCTCCGAGGACGCCCCGGCCTTCAGGCCAGGGAGGAATCGGACCCCTGCGGAGCAGGGCAGGAAACAGGGTTTCGCCCCCAGGGAGAAAGACCGCCCACATGAGCGGGTAAGGTGCGCG
>NZ_JAYWVC010000406.1:0-3792 GCF_036281785.1 Streptomyces chiangmaiensis
TTGTACGAGAGTTCCGGCGGGACGAAGGGGAACACCTCGCCCGACATCGGGAAGCCGGTCATCGTCCTGACGACCCGGGGCGCGAAGAGCGGGAAGATCCGCAAGACGCCGCTGATGCGGGTGGCGCACGAGGGCACGTACGCGGTGGTCGCCTCGCAGGGCGGCGCGCCGAAGCATCCCGTGTGGTACTTCAACGTCAAGGCCGATCCGCACGTCGAGCTGCAGGACGGCCCGGTCAGGCGGGACATGCGGGCGCGTGAGGTCACCGGAGCCGAGAAGGCCCAGTGGTGGGAGCGGGCGGTTGCCGCGTACCCGCCGTACGCGGAGTATCAGCGCAAGACCGACCGGGAGATCCCGGTGTTCGTGCTGGAGCCGGTGAACTCCAGCGCGAACTGACCTACGACGGTCTGCGGGCCGCCAAGGCCAAGGCCAACAAGGGCGGTCGCCGACCGGCCGCCGCCGGGAAGACCGACACCGTCCGCACCGCATACCTGCTGGGCCGGTCCATCACCGCACTCGCGACGGACGGTGATCCGGATGCCGGCTGGCAGCCCTGGCAGGTCGACCTGCCAGGTCAGGTAGGGGACCTGGGACAGTTTGACAACCTGTTTCCCTGCTGGCAGGTGGGGACGAACACCGGGACACCCAGCGTGGAGCGACACCGCATCCTGGGATGTCTCTGTCATCACAGGTCAGACAGCAGAGGGCGGGGCGCATACCAGGGGCCCTGCCTTCCTCAGTGTGCTCCGAGCCATTCGGGGCCATCATCAAGGAAACCAGTTGCGGTAAGAGTTCCTCCGAAGAGGCTGGCACATAGCCCGTGCCGCGCTGGTCGCCGGCATAGTGGGTCTGGTCTCGGCTTTAGTCGTCGTGCAGATCGGCCTGCGCGCCGTAATCGCGCACAGCAGTGCATATTTTGACGTTCTCGTAGCAAAGCACCTCGCCCCGGACTTCTCGGGGACTGTGGGTGGACTCGTTGCCGGTTCCGGGGTGCCCGTCGGATGGCACATGGCGCCGTTCTCGGGCCACATCACAGCCCCCTGGGTATTCGAGCACCGCTCCGAGTTGCTCCTTGTAGGAATCGGCCCCCTGCTCGGTACCGCTGCGCTCGGGTGATTCGTTGCCGCCACGGCGCGCGTTCTTGCGCTCCCGAAGTGGCCGTTGCTGGCCGCCTCGGCGGATTCCTACGCTGTCCTCGCGGGTATCGCTCAAGTGGCGACACGTGACCCTGGCGCGGCTGCGGCGATGGAGCTGTCGACGTCGACATGGTGTCCGCCGTGGCTCCGCAGGCACACATCCTGCTCATCGAGGCGGATGACAACTCTGAGTCCAACCTGGAGGCGGCTGTGGACAAAGCCGTCGCACTGGGCGCGAAATACGTGTCAAACAGCTACGGCATGTCGTACAGCGAGTTTCCCGGCAGTGGTGAGGACCCATCCGATGTCACCGATGCCGACGCGCACTTCAACCATCCCGGCGTGGCCATCGTGGCGGCCAGCGGTGACAGCGGCTTCGGCGTGACTTACCCGGCCGCGTCGCAGTACGTCACGGCGGTCGGCGGCACGAGTCTGGTCCGGGGCTCCAGCGCACGCGGCTGGATGGAGTCCGTGTGGTACGACTCGGCCGACAGCTCGGGCCCGGGCAGCGGTTGCTCGGTGTACGAGGCGAAGCCGGCGTAGCAGACCGACAGCGGCTGCTCCAAGCGCACCGTGGGTGATGTCGCAGCGGTATCCGACCCAGCGACCGGCGTCGCCGTCTACAACAGCGGCTGGAAGGTGTACGGCGGCACCAGTGCCGCATCGCCGATCATCGCGGGCGTGTACGCCGACGCCGGTACCCCGGCCGCGAACACCTACCCCGCCAGCTACCCGTACTTCAATGCGGCACACCTCAACGATGTGACCACCGGCATCAACGGCACCTGCTCACCGGCCTACCTGTGCACAGCCGGCCCCGGTTATGACGGCCCAACCGGGCTCGGCACCCCGAACGGCCTCGCCTCGTTCACCACCGGCCCTGACGGCGCCGTCACCGGCGCCGTCACCGACTCGACGACGCACGCACCGGTGTACCGCGCCACGGTGAAGGTCGGCAACACGACGACTGTCACTGACCTGTCCGGCCACTACAGCCTCTTCCTGCCGGTGGGCACGTACAGCGTGACGGCAGAGGGTTACGGGTTCGCGAGCAAGACAATCAGCGGTGTCACCGTCACCGACGGCAGCTCGGTGACCGAGGACTTCGCGCTCGCCCCCGCCAGCATCTTCAACAACGTGCGGGTGACCCAGGACACCAACACGGACGTCGGAGACATCGACGGAGGCGGCGCCAGCCTCTCCGCGCAAGGACTGGCCCAGACGGGAGTCACCCCTGGCTTTACCATTGCCCACGCCGGCCTGGCATTCACCTGGCCCTCCACAGCCGGTGTCACCCAGACCATCGGCACCCACACCTACGGCACGCCCGACAACGTTGTTGCCTCGGGCCAGACCATTGCCGTCAACAACACGAGCGGGAACACTCTCGGCTTCCTCGTCACCGCAACCTACGGACCAGCAGGGGGAACAGCAACAATCAATTACTCCGACGGCTCCACTCAGCAGTTCACCCTCAGCAGCCCCGACTGGTTCGGAGGCGATGGCGACATCGCGATCACATCCGCCCACCAGAACCGTCCCGACAACATGCAATACCAGGCCCCCGGGTACGTCTACTACGTCGGCATAACTCTCGAATCCAACAAAACGCCGGTCAGCGTCCAGCTACCCGACGTCAGCGGCCTCGTAACCCCAGGCATGCCCAGCCTGCACATCTTCGCTATAACTCGAGGGTGACCGCTCGACAGCAGCCCTGACAGCGGAGCCGGTCGTTGTTGAACCCGACCGGCTCCACGCACGTACACACCGGCGAATCCCAGCCAAGGCCACTGCCGACGCCGCGCAAGCCAACCGCTACATGGAATCCACGAAACCCCAGGTCACAACCACAATCTGAGATCTCCACCGAACCGGGAGCGGTTCAGTCGGCCTCAGCGTCGTCTCTTTGTGTCTCGGTTCAAAGGCCGCCACTATCCAGAACTCGGAAGCGCCACCAAGAGCCGTCGACACGCCTCCTCACATCGCCGACACGCCTCGGCGCAGATGCGGCAATGTTCATGGTGAGCAGCATGCAGCTCACACTCCTCGGCGCACGCAGCGCAAGAGGCAAGGCAGGCCTCGACGGCCGCCCGGGTGACCGTCAGGTCAACAGCTGTGCGACGCGACAGGATGGTCGTTGTGGCGGCGCACACGTCAGAACAGTCGAGGTCGGTCCGTATGCACTTGATCAACGAGACGATGTCAGGCTCTGCCATGCAGGCATCGGCACAGGCAGCGCAGGCCTGGAAACAGGCGACGCATGCTTCGATGCACTTGATCAGTGCGTCATCGAAGGCCGACCGGGGACCCGGGTGGGCGTCGGCCATCTGTCTGACAACAAGGGACACGGTGAGATCCTTCCAGCGTCTTGAGCTGAGTTCGGTGCGGAGCGGCGAAACAGCTCCACAGAACACTGCGGCGCCAGAGCCTGCTGATCTTACGTAGATACCTCTAATCCTCAGCCACACCCAACTACCGACCCTCTCAACCCTGGTGGGTACGGGCGTTGCCGATTCCGTGACCTGATGGAAGTTCGAACCAGCCGCATCGGGTCGCCTGACCTGCGAGGGTGCCGTGCTTCGGATCCATGCCTGTCGTGGCAGGCATGTGAGAGTTCGCTTGCATCGCGACGGCTGTCAAGGTACTTCGCCTCGGT